>JBGPRV010000163.1:0-3167 GCA_041489785.1 Dehalococcoidia bacterium
GCCTGGTATTCCGGCCCACCGGAGTGGATACCTGACCAAAAGGAGAAGGGTGGAGTGCTTTTGGTTAGCATCTCGGACTCAGGTGAGGTTAAGGTTGACCCCAAGATGCTTGGACTTCGTGACTATGATGAAGTAGAGATAGATGTGAGTGGAGTCCAAGACCTGGCCAAGCTAAAAGCGAGAGTCTCCGAGGGGGCAAATCAGAATTTGGTAAGAAAAGCCACTCTTAAGGGGCTTCGCGATGCCGAACTTATAATAAATCCTGAGGAATTGGAAACTGAATTGGGGGAGAAATTTTTCCATCTTAGTGTTATGAATAAATCTCATCCGAAGTCAGGAGAGGTCACAGAGGATGAAGAGCGGTTGATTAGGAATAGATTTATTAAGCTAATGAAGGGGCAAATTGAAGGCTTGGAAGGGGAAGAGAAAGACATTGCTGAAAATGCTCTTCAGTATGGCATAGCTCTTCTGGATGGGAAGGAAGTCTTATAATGAGGCTAAAAAGGATTGAGCTCAAAAACTTCAAGAGACTTGTTGATTTTCAAGCTCAGTTCAGCCCTGGGATAAATGTGGTCAAAGGTCCCCTAAATGAAATGGGGAAGTCCACTTTACTTGATGGTATCGTTGTTGCCCTTTTCCATAATCCTAGAAGCACTGCGAGGGAGCTTAAAGATTATGTTTCCTGGGGCTCAACCAAGCAGTTTCGAACCAGCCTTGAGTTTGAGGATAAAGGGAATAGATATTTGTTGGAGAAGGATTTTGACAAAGGAACCGCCAGGCTTATTAGTGATAATACCCGGGAAGAGTTTGATACTTTCAAAAAAATTTCAGAGAAAATGGCTGAGCTACTGGGAACCAATTCTGACACGCTTTTCTTATGTTCTTCTTGTATTCGTCAATCTCAGGTAAGCGAAATCTCATCAGGTAAGAAAGAAATTAGCGAGAGTTTGGAGGAAATTGTGAGTGGGGGTAAAGAAAGCACCCTTGCCTCGCAGGTGGTACTGAAGTTGGATAGCAAAATTGCTGAGACGAAGAGGGGGCTGGATAGACTAGCAAAAAACCCAGGTATCCTGGCAAGCCTCAAAAACAAATTACAAGATACTTCACGGAGGCATGATGAGGTTAGAGATGAGGTCTCCAAAGTTGAAGCGCGAAAAATTGAGCTAGTGGAGGTGGACAAGCAACTGGCTCAAGTCAAAGAGCAATGTGAAAATGCCAAGGCTTTGTTGGAGAAAAATAAACAGTGTAAAGAGATCGAGGCATCTATAAAAGACTTAGAACGGAAATATGATGAGGTGGGAAAGCTGCTTGGCGAGATAAATAAGCTAATGACCAAGCTTGAAGGGGCAAACGAGGCGCTTAAGTCTATTGAAGAACTAGAAAATGAGCAACAGGTCTCGGAATCTAGAAAAGGGCTGGATGCAATCCAGAATAGTCGTGTGGGTATCGAGAAGGACCTAGCTCAGCGAGAAGGGGAGTTAGCTGGAGCGAAAGAAAAATTGGATAAAAGAAAATCTGTTAAATTTCTCGGTTCAGGGAAGAGTATAACCGCTGCAATAGTAATATTGGCGGGCGGGATAATTGGAGCCTTGGTTGGTCCCTTCTACCTCTTGAGTTTAATAATCTTGGGCGCAGTTCTTCTTGCCATAACTATGTTGGCGAGAACTGCCCTCATTCGAGATAAGACCAACATTTCGGTTATTGACAAGCGCATTCAAGAAATGAAGGAAGCTCTTGGTAAACTTGGCGAGGAAGAGAAGGAATTGCTAGCTAAGTCGAAATGTAACACAGTAGTTGAGTTCGATAAGAAGGAAAGGGATTTTAAAATTTGGCTTAAAGATAAAGGAGGGTTAGAAGCTCAGCTAAAGGGGATGTTGAGAGGCAAGACGATTGAAGATTTCCAAAAGCAGGAACGAGAAATAGCAAGGGATTTAGCGGTTGAGGAGGCGAAGCTCACCGATGACTTGAAAGCTACGGCGTTGAGCCCGGAAAAATACGTCGAACTAAAAAGGAAGGTTGATAGCTTAGGGGCAAAGCAAGATGAGCTTGAGAAGCAAAAAAGGCGCTGCGAAATAATCATTGAGCAGGCAAGGTTTAATATAGAGGACCAAATTAAGCTGGAAGAGGAACAGGAAGGACTTCGGGAGGCTTTGAAACATGAAGAGAAAAAAGTGAAAGTTTATGAATTAGCCAGGGAATTCATCTCTAAGGCAAGAACCGAGATTCTCTCGTCAGCCGGGGAAGCTTTGGAGAAAGGAATTCAAGGATATTTGGCTGTCTTTACCAATGACAGGTATAAGCAGGTAAGAGTTAATAAGGAAGCCTTGGAGTTCTGGGTATATTCGGATGAGAAAGGGGGCTGGGCTAAGCCCGAGGAATTAAGTGGGGGGGTAATTGATGAGTTTTATCTAGCATTTCGACTCGCCCTGGCAAGATTGATATTTGGCGATAAGAAGCCGCCTTTGATACTGGATGACCCCTTTGTTAATTTTGACTCTGTCCGTCTAGCTAACACGCTAAGCTTTTTAAAAACGCTGGCCTCGGATTATCAAATCATCATATTCACGCTGGGCGATGTATATGACAAGGTAGCTGATAATATTATTCCGTTACCGTTAGGTAAAAATGGGAGTCCTTTGTGATGAACTTAGCTAAAAAAATTCTGGCAGCTCATAGTGGCAGGGAAAAAGCTGCCTTAAACAGAGGTGGATATTGTGAGTCTACGTGAAAGATTGATTGGAATCTTCTATGGAGCGGCAACAGGCAGCCGTAAGATGCGAAATCTTCTTACCCCTGCTGGGATAGTCTTCTTTTTTGGCCTTATAGCCGTATTCATTTTTGCTGCTCTTCAAGTGGACAAATTCTTGGACTTCCCTAAACTCCTTCCTACATCTTTGAATATTATTGTATCTGTGCCTATCCTTGCTATCGGGCTGTTCCTAATGGCATGGTCAATTCTGCACTTTGTCAGAGTAAAGGGAACGCCCGTGCCTTTCAACCCGCCACCTAAACTAGTTACCACCGGTCCTTATGCCCGTGTCAGAAACCCCATGCTCACCGGTGTGTTTGTGCTGTTGTTCGGACTCGGTGTTCTACTTAGGTCAATCTCCCTTGTTTCTATATTCACCCCGCTATTTATTCTGCTTAACGTATGGGAATTAAAAGCA
>JBGPRV010000164.1:0-3057 GCA_041489785.1 Dehalococcoidia bacterium
GGAATACCACTGCGATTGACCCTGTCCCCACGCACCTTACAGAGCCAGAGCATAGAGGCAAAATGGCGCACGGAGAAGGAAGCCCAGCTTTTGCCTTTAGATAATCTGGCGGCACAGGTAAAGAAGCTTCTAAATGAGGATGTAAAAGCTCAGTCTTGATTGACCCTAACTCGCCCTTAACTCAACTTCTCAAAGTAGCGCCTAGTTCCTGATGTAGTCTAGCGAGCATCTGTTCTTGAGTTTGGTCAACTTCCTCGTCGGTCAAGGTATGGCTGGGCGATTGGTAGACAATCCTTATGGCAAAAGATTTCTTGCCCTCAGCTATTTGCTCACCTCGATAAAGGTCAAAGAGAGTTACCTTTGTCACTAGCGGAAAGCTCTGGATTATTTCCTCCACACTTCGGTAGCTCACTTGCTCATCTATTACTAAAGCGATGTCCCGGGTTACGCTGGGAAACCGTGGGATAGGTTGGTATTCCTTTGTCCCGGTAAGTTTGGTCAACACTTTCTCCAGGTCAATTTCTATAAGGCAAATAGTATTAGAAAGCTCAAAGGCTTGTGTTACCTTGGGATGCAGGTCCCCTACAATACCTACTTTGTCATCTTCAACGATTATGTTAGCCCTTCTTCCCGGGAATAGAGTTTCATCATCGCCAATATCAAAACTCGTTTTCAACCCCAACTGGTTCAGGAGATTCTCAACTATCCCCTTGGCGTCAAAGAAATCGAGCAGCTCTTTATCAGCTTGCCAGGATAATTCTACCCTGGCGCCGCTGAGCACAGCACAGAACATCTCTTTTTCTTGGGGTAGCTCCCTTTCTTCTTGAGATTGCTTCGCTCCCGCCTGCCAAGCCTTGGCGGGCAGGTCGCTCGCAATGACGTGAGGGTGCTGCGGCAAGAATACCTTGCCAATTTCAAAGAGCCTTATGCCGGCTTGCTCAAATTTTTGGTTATGTGCCAATGTGGATAGAAGACCAGCCCGTAAGCTGGTACGCAGATATTCTTGTTCCCTACTCATAGGGTTAGCTACCTTTAACGGTGGAAGTTTCAACTCAAGCTTCGGGGAAAGCTTCTGCAACTTTTCCAGGCTGACTAAAGAATAAGTTAATATCTCTTGAAAGCCAAAGCCGGTCAGAATATTGTGCAATTTCTCCCTGAGATTACTTTGCTGGGCTGTTGGTGACAATTTTGATTTTTGTGGAGGCAAAGGAGAACTGAGCCTGGTGATTGGAATTTTTTCATAACCAATGATGCGGACTACCTCTTCCACGAGGTCAGCAGAGCATTTAATGTCGCTACGCCAATAAGGCACAGACACTGAAATCTGCGAGCCTGAATCGCCCTCCTGGCATTCAAAGCCCAGGGCTTTCAATACCTTGAGAATTTCATCAATGTTGACTTTCAAACCTGAAAGGCGCTTCACCTCCCGGGTGGTAAGTGATATGAGCTTTGGTTCTGATTTTCCGGGATAAACATCAATTATGCCCTTGGCTGCTCTGCCACCGGCTAGCTCCAGCAGCAGTTGAGTGGCTCGTTTCAATGGTAGTAACGGAAGCCCACTGTTAAGCCCTTTGTCAAAACGAATCGAGGCCTCGCTTTGGAATTGAAGATGGCTACAGCCTCGACGAATGGTAGCTTGGTTAAAATTCGCTGACTCCAGGAGAATAGTGTCAGTTTTGTCCGTAACTTCGGAATTCAGACCACCCATGATTCCAGCAACAGCAACAGCTTCTTCTTTATCGGCAATAACCAATATGTCTGGGTTAAGAGCACGCTCTGAACCATCGAGGGTAGTTATGGTTTCACCATTCCCGGCTCTGCGAACGATAATTTGTCGGCCCTTAAGCTTGTTATAATCGAAGGCGTGAAGAGGCTGACCATATTCCAGCATCACATAATTAGTAACGTCAACCACGTTGTTAATGGGGCGCATGCCGCAGCTATTCAGACGCTGCTGGAGCCAGCTTGGGGAGGGGGCTATCTTGATTCCAGTAACCAAGCTAGCACAGTACCTGGGACATAGGTCTGGATCGACTATGTCAACGGAGGCGAAGGAATCTACTGACTTCTCCGTTTCTTCATAATGAATCTCAGGCAAGCGGAGTGGTTCACCAGTTAGGGCAGCAATCTCTCGGGCAATGCCAATTACAGATAAGCAATCCGGGCGGTTAGGTGTTACATCTAAGTCCAAAATCACATCGCCCAGATACGCACCGAGAGGTACACCTATGGGCGCCTCCGGCGGCAATACCAAAATGCCCTCGTGACTCTCGGAAATCCCTAGCTCCTTTTCGGAGCAGACCATACCATCGGAAACGACGCCGCGGATTTTCGCCGGCTCTAGCACTATAGCTTCCCCAGTGTGCGGATCTATAAGCCGGGCTCCTATATGGGCAAAAGTCACCCTCTGACCAAGGCTGATATTGGGGGCACCACAAACCGTGGTGACTTGCTCAGTGCCGAGGTCAACTGTAGCTAGCTTAAGGCGGTCAGCATTAGGGTGAGGATTTAACGCTATCACTTCCCCTATTACCACATTATCCCAGGTGCCACCTATCGCCTGTATGCTTTTGACCTCAAGGCCAGCCATAGTCAGACTTTCGGCTAGTTCTCCGGCAGTGAGTTTTACGTCAATATAATCCCTGAGCCCCTTGAGGGAAACTTTCATGTTATCACCTTAAAATTTAGAACTGCCTCAAAAACCTGAGATCATTGCTATAAAAGAGGCGGATGTCATCAATACCATAGCGCAGCATAGGTATACGCTCAACTCCCAACCCGAAGGCAAAACCACTGTAAAGCTTGGGGTTGATATCGACGCGTGCCAAGACGTCGGGATGCACCATCCCTGCCCCTAGTATTTCGAGCCAGCCGCTGTAACCACATAGCCGGCAGCCAGCCCCATTGCAGGCTAAACACCCGATGGCTACCTCTACTCCGGGTTCCACAAAAGGAAAATAATCGCAGCGGAAGCGCACTTTCCTTTCCTCACCGAAAATACAACGGCAAAATTCACACAAGGTGCCTTTTAAATCAGCCAGGGTGATGCCTTTATCC
>JBGPRV010000165.1:0-3032 GCA_041489785.1 Dehalococcoidia bacterium
AGTTATATTTTTCCGCAAGCCATTTTATGGCCACGGAGGTATCCAGACCGCCGCTGTAGGCCAATACTACCTTTTCTGACATTTCTAACCTCCTTCGGAGAAGTCCTAACAAATATCAAAAGTTAAAGGTAAAAAATTAAAATTACAATTCAAAGTGCAAAAAGGCTTTACTAAACTGATTTTTAAATTTTGCTATGTCATTTTGCATTTTGTATCTCCCCCAACACATCTCTTAAAATGCCTATCGCCTTGTCCACCTCCTTCTCAGTGATGATAAGGGGAGGCATAAAGCGCAGAGCATTCGGCTTCACATTGTTAACCAATAAGCCTCTATCAATACAAGCCAGTACCAACTTCTCAGCAATTTCCTGGTTAAATTCCAAAGCTATGAGGAGTCCCCGACCTCTCACCTCGGTGATAAAATCAAACTGCTGCTTCAGGCTTTCCAGCCTGGTCAGGAAATAATTTCCGACTCGTTTAACCTTTCCCGGTATTTTGTGGTCAATAATATATTTCAGGGTGGCATAAGCGGCGGCACAAACCAGCGGGTTGCCACCAAAGGTGGAGCCGTGCTCGCCTGGAGAAAAGACGGAGACCTCTTCCTTGGCTAAGAAAGCGCCGATGGGCACGCCGCTGCCCAGTCCCTTGGCCAAAGTCATTATGTCGGGCTCGACCCCATACTGCTCATAGGCGAAAAGGGTCCCGGTCCGACCGACGCCCGTCTGGACTTCGTCCAGAATGAAAAGGATTCCCTTTTCCCGACACCAGTCTTGCACTTTTTGGAGATAGTCATCGCCGGGTATATTCACCCCGCCTTCTCCCTGAACTGGTTCCAGTACTACAGCGCAGGTTTGCTCACTGGTTGCCCGCTTGATTGCCTCGACATTGTTATATTCCACGTTGATAAAGCCATCAGGCAGAGGAATGTAGGGCTCCTGAAACTTACTTTGTCCTGTGGCGGCGGTCATAGCCAGAGTCCGCCCATGAAAAGAGCTATAGGTAGTAAGGATCTCATAGGCGCCGTGAAGTCGAAGCTTGCCATACCGGCGAGCCAGTTTCATTGCCCCTTCGTTAGCTTCAGCGCCGCTGTTGCAAAAGAAAACTCTATCGAGACAGCTATGCCCAATTAAAAGCTGTGCCAGCTCTATCTGCGGGATGGTATAAAACTGGTTGGACGCCTGGATCAAGGTTTTAGCTTGCTTTTCTAAAGCCTTGACTACTACTGGAGGGCAATGCCCCAGGCTGTTTACTGCCCAGCCGCCGACAAAGTCCAGATATTCTTTGCCCTGGTCATCCCAGGCCAAAGCCCCTTTACCGCGAACCAGCGTCACGGGGACCCTATTGATCGTTCTGAGAAATAACTTCTGCTCTAACTCTGGCCAATTATTCTGAGACAATTGTGGTACCTCTCGATTTAGTTTGCCGGGCCTGTCCGGTGATGTCCTGGAGTAAAGCGTGGGAAGCTCGGCCATCTATGATGCGCACGACCTTTGTGGTAGTCAGGGCTCTAAGGCTGGCTTCTACTTTAGGAATCATGCCTCCAGAAGCTACGCCAGAGGCGAGCATATCCCTGGCTTCAGCCAGGTTGAGCTTGGGGACCGCCTGCCCCGAGCCATCGTGAATACCATCAACATCGGTCAAAAATACGAGTTTCTCGGCGGCTAAAGCTGCGGCAATTTCCCCGGCTGCCGTGTCTCCGTTAACATTGAGCAGCATGACCCTGCCTTCCACCGAGCCAAAACTTATAGGCGCGACCACGGGCATATAACCGACATTCAGCAACAGCTTCAAGGGAGTGGGGTCAACGGTAACAATTTCGCCAACATAGCCCAGTTCGGGGCTCTTGACGCTCGCCCAGAGCAAGTTGCCGTCGCAGCCGCTCAAGCCTACTGCCTTTCCTCCCAGAGCCTGGATAGCCACCACCAGTTCCTTGTTGACCAGACCCCCTAGCGCCGCAGCCACCACCTTCAGGGTCTCGGCATCGGTAACCCTCAACCCGTCTACAAAGCTAGTGGGAATGCCCAAGCGGGCCAGCCACTCGGAAGTCACCTTGGCGCCGCCATGAACTACTACCAGGGACTTACCTTTTTTCTGAAGCTCCACCAGGTCTTCTAGAGTGGTATCGTGGTTGCCCAGGGTGCTGCCGCCAATCTTGACTACAATGATTTTCTTTTGCATTACGTTGTATACGCACTGTTAATAGTAACATACTCCTCGGAGAGGTCGCAGCCCCAGGCGGTGGCCTGGTCGTCTCCTAAATTGAGGCACAGCCTTATGAGCACATTATCGCTGTTGCTCAAAGCCGATATCATTTCCGCTTTGTTGAAGGGGATAGGGGAACCCTGCTTCATGACACGAACATCGTTCAAATAGACGTCCAATCTCTCTTCTCTCACCCTGGCTCCGCTTCGCCCCAGGGCAGCCACGATACGCCCCCAGTTAGGGTCGTTGCCATGGATGGCGGCTTTCACCAGCGGTGAACCAGCGATAGTCCGAGCCGCCTGGCGAGCCCAAATCCGGTCTTCTGCCTTTTCTACTATAACTTCGATAAGTTTTGTGGCTCCCTCGCCATCCCGAGCCACGGACTTAGCCAGATGAGTGCAAATTGCATTTAAGGCTTCCTGAAAGGCGCCGCCATTATCGAAGTCAATAGGTTCGTTGCCAGCCAAGCCGTTGGCCAATAGGAATACACAATCGCTGGGGCTGGTATCGCCATCAATACTTACCATGTTGAAAGAGCCGTCCACCGCTGTGTGTAATGCGGCTTGCAGGAAATCAGCACTCACCACGGCATCGGTGGCGACAAAACAAAGCATGGTAGCCATGTTGGGATGAATCATGCCCGCCCCTTTAGCCACTCCACCAATGGTGAACTTAGTACCTTTCAAATCTACCTGGACGGCCATTTCTTTGGGTCTGGTATCCGTGGTCATTATTGCCCGGCAAAAATCGTGACCTCCTCTTCTGGTTGGCTTTATCTTGGGAATTCCAGCCCTGATTTTATCCATGGGCAAGGGCACGCCAATGACACC
>JBGPRV010000166.1:0-3011 GCA_041489785.1 Dehalococcoidia bacterium
AACCTCGAAAGGGTAGCCCTTGGGTTGGCTGGTTATTGGACAAAGGATGGCCAGTCCTACCTTGCTGTTATAGCTTTGCGGTGACAGCACCACGGCCGGACGGCGTCCGGCTTGTTCGTGACCTGCTTGCGGATTCAAGCTAATCCACACCATATCTCCGCAACGAGGCACATAAGTGCGGTGGCCTACCACGTTTCGTTCCCTACGGCGGAGCCGGTATCAACCTCGTGATGCAAGTTCTCTTTGGTGACCTTTGATAGGAGTTGTTCCAGGGTCAGCTTCGGCTTAGTTACCGGCGTGACAACGATTTTCCCGTCTGCCAGCGATACTTCGACAGGCGTCTCTTTCTGGAGTCCCACTTCATCAGCGAAAGATTTCGGAATGCGCAAAGCGAGACTGTTACCCCATTTCTGAACACGCGTCTTCATGTCAAACCTCCATTCACGGTATCTACAATGAAGATACTCTTTCTGCAGGCGCCTGTCAAGTCTGTGCAAGAAGGGAAAGGCACAATTTGTTCCTGAGCCCGCTCAAGTCACAATACGTCAAAAAGTTTAGACAGGCTTGATGCACTAGTGTGATAGTATTCCGGGGACAGAATATCTAACTTGTAGCAGGCCTGATTGGTATGATGTCCCTGGAATTAAGTGTAATAATCGTTTCTTGATATGCTAACTTAGCCAGAATAGAATATGCAGTATAAGAGAGAGATTGTGCGGGGAAGAACTATGACAGGAGCACCGGAGTGTTAGCTCTTACAAACGTTAGATTGATTGACGGTACCGGACATGATCCTATCGAAAATATGGCTATTATCCTTGATGGTAATCGCATCAAAAACGTCGGGCTGGTGACTAGTTATCCTGATAATACGAACGTAGTCGACCTGCGGGGACTTACAGTTATGCCGGGGCTCATCGATTGTCATCTTCATCTCGGTGGGCTTACCGTAGATAAGCCAGGAAAAGCAATTGGAAAAGTCTCGCTTAAGGACATGGCCTCATTCTTCCTTGATTATTCACGCAACTACGCTCACCGGAGGTGGCTAGCTATTGAAAACGGAGTAACTACTATAAGAAGTGCCGGCGACCATTATCCCCACATCATCAAGCTTCGTGATAAGATCGCCGCTGGTAAGCTTGTAGGACCACGAATATTTGCCCCGGGACCAACCATTACAGCACCGGGAGGACATCCAGCCGGCACCATTTACAAGGGTAACCGCTATATCATTAAAAACGCTACAAGACAGATTGTCGAAGTTAGTAGCGCTAGAGAAGAAGTCAGGAGACTTGTCGAAGGTGGAGTCGATTGTATCAAGGCTATTTACTCAGATATTAACCCTATGGATATTACTCACAAAGTCCCCAGACTATCCCTTGATGTGCTAGAGGTGCTGGCCGATGAAGCACACCAATACAATCTCAGGTTGATGGTTCATACAGGAAGCCCAAAGGAAACTATGGATGCCATAAAGGCAGGGGCTGACAGCATCGAGCATGGGATACTGCCAGGGGGAGACTCCACTGAGTTTGAAGACGATCTAGTCAAAATGATGCTGGATAAAGGAACCTTCTTTGTCCCGACCTTGGCTATAGCCTGGGCTTACAAGGAAGCATATCCTGCCGTGTTTTCCGGCCTGAAGCAGGCTGTTAAGCTATTGCATAGTGCAGGGGTGAATATGGCTGCCGGCACTGATTCCGGGACTCCGGGAGTGGTCATTGGAAAGGGCCTTCATAAGGAGCTGGAACTCATGGTAGAGGCAGGGATAAGTCCTATGGAAGCGATAATGGCCGGGACAAGAAATGCCGCTGATAATCTGGGAAAGACAAACGAGCTGGGGACCATCGAGCCTGGAAAGTTGGCGGATATTATTGCCGTTTCCGGCGATCCCCTGAAGGATATTAGAGATACGAGAGAAATCAAGCTGGTCATCAAAGATGGAAAGATCCTAGTAAATAAAATAAATACCTGATGCTCTATTATTATTTCACTTGAGGAGACGGTAAGAGATGTTAGAAGTGTATTTCTTTATCCTCGGATTAGTGAACAGCGTCTTCCTGATTTTCATCTTCCTGATTCGGAAGAACAGGTTAGCCCTCGTGCGGCGAATCGGGTGGGTGTATTTGCTGTTGGCGATTCCTGCAGCCTATGGGATTTTCTTGGTCGTACATGAACAAAAAACAGTACGATATGGCATCTTTCTGGGGATCTTCTTGGCGTACCTAGCTCTAGAATGGCTGTTTGATTATGTTTTCAAAATCAATTTTCGTGAGAATTGGAAGCAAAACTGGAAATTCATGGTGCCCTACTTGGCTCTCTATTACGCGATGAATTATGGATTTGTGGTGATGCCGTGGAAAACTTCTTTGGTGTGGGGACTCGTCATGCTATGCCTTTTTATTATACAGATAATCGCGAACCTAAGGAGTCACCCCAAGATAGGTGGATGAAGTATTACTTAGAGTAGGGTATAGGTGAAGTTGGTGGTAGGCCAAGCGTGATGTACCATTTCTCCTCTATTATTGGACGCAGCTACGGTTAAATTGGAGCCTTGTTTTAGAATACGGAGGTAGTATTGACAAGAATTGCTAACTTAGTCGGGGCATTAACTGCGAACGTGTACATGCTTCTGATCATCGCAGTGTTCACCGCACGCATTTTAGGGTGGCTCGAAATCGGACGCTGGATTGGTATCGCCTCTTCTCTTGTTCTCATTCCTCTGATATACCTGTTCGTCATTGGGCTCAAAACAGACCGGCCCAAGATTTACTTCGTATGGCTCGTGTTAATGATCCTGTTTTTGTTTTTCGAATTAATAGTTGATGACATTCTCCAAGTTGACTTCCGCAGTGTAAATTGGGCAGTGATACCCTATGTGATGTTCTTCTTCGCCGCGACCGGAGGGATGATTGGAGTGGCGATGCAGGCAGGCAAACGATGGACTAGGCTGACTTGTGCTATCTTCCTTATTATGGCAGTGCTAGCTTTCGTTCAGCGCGGAATAACTG
>JBGPRV010000167.1:0-3003 GCA_041489785.1 Dehalococcoidia bacterium
TTACTATTATCTGCTCGAACTAATTGGATAGCGCCATGCGGACAGACACGAATGCAAGTAAGGCATGCCACACACTTTTGAGGATCAGCCTTTACTCTCTCCACATCCACCAGAATTTTTCCCGAAGACAGGAGTCCATGGACGTTCATGACCACGCTGGAAATATCTGTCAACACCCGCCCAAGGTCTAAGTCGCCCCGACATCCCCCGATAAAGAATATCCCCTTCTTCTCCGAGGTAACGGGATAGAGGTGCACATTTTCATCCTGGAAAAAGCCTCTGGAGTCTCTCCTGACGTTTAGCAAGGAACTCAAGTTTTCAGTTCCTTCGCTAGGGAGATAAAGCTCCTCAGCAACCAGAACGTCACAGGCCAGGATTACATCTTCCCCGAGAAAAACATCTTTAGCCTCGATTTTCACCCGTCCATTCTCCACAGTAATCCCCGGCGGGACCTCGGACTTCAAGAACACCACCCCGCAGTCTCTCGCCTCCTGGTAAAGTTTTTCCATTCCTTCACTATCCACTTTGACGCTTTTGTAAAAGACATAAATCTCGCTGCCCCATTTTTTCTTGGCTATCAAAGCGTTATTCAGAGTAGCCAGTGTGGGAAAGCGAGAATTTTCATCGGAAAAATCAAACACGAAACCTATGGTTTTGGGTTCTGTCTCCAGACTCGAGGTCCGAAGCATACTGCAGAACTGCTCTTGTGACACAATGTTCAGGCCAGAGATTGCTTCGCCTTCGGCTCGCAACTTTGGCTCAGAATCCAAAGCAAGCTCGGTTTGATACCCTGTGGCAAGAATTATCGCTCCATACTTGCGGAGAATTTCTCCTCCCTCTTTTCTTATCCTTACGCTGAAATCCCCTATCTTCCCCTCCACTGCCGTCATCCGGGCAGAAGTGAGGACCTCGATGTTTTTATCTCCTTCTACTGCACTTATCATTGAACTTGGGTCAAAACCATAAAAGCTTTCTAATTTCCCAGTCCCATCTCCCAAAGCCGCCTCTTTTTCCAATAGGGTTGTCCGCAAGCCAACTCGGGAAAGCTGGAGAGCCGCGTTAATTGCCGAGAATCCGCCGCCGACCACGAGAACCTCTCTGTTCACGGGCAACTCTCTCTTCTCCACCGGCTGGAGCAACCGAACTCTGTTTACCGCCATATTTATGAGCTCCACAGCCTTCTTGGTGACATCCCCTTCATGAGCCCAGGAGCATTGCTCTCTGACATTCGCCATAGAAAGGAGATGCCCGTTCAGCCCGGCTTTTTCCAACACTTCTCGAAAAATATGCTCATGAAACTCAGGAGAACAAGCAGCAACAACAACCCTCTCTACATTTTCTCCCCTGATACGGGAAATCATCTTTTTTCTGCCCTCTTCAAGACAAAGGTCGGAACTCAAGTTGACAGAGGTGACACCGGGGAATTTCTCTACCTTTTTGACAGCGGCATCAAAATCAATATTTTTTATAGCCTCGCCGCAATTGCAGACAAAAACGCCTATTTTTGTTTCCATTCAATGTCTTCCTTGATGACCTCGCCTCTGGCTCGCAGATTCAGCTAGCACTTGCATTACCTTGGACGCTGATGCTATCCCATGAGCGATGGAATCGGGTATATCCTTGGGGCCTTGACAAGTTCCGGCGAGGAAAACGCCATCAACATTGGTTTCATTAGAACTGAGGGAGTCCTTCTTATCGAAAAATCCGTCGTCAGCCAAATTTATGCCCAGAATCCTGGCTAAATCCCAGGAGTTCTTTCCAGGAGAAATACCCACGGAAAGGACTACAAGGTCAAAAGTATCCCGACAAACTTTTCCTTGAGAAATATCCTCAAACCTTACTTCAAGCTCGCCGGATACAGTTTGTAAAATCTCAACTGGCACTCCTCTGACAAATCGTATACTTTCCTTGTATTTTTTATAGAATTGAGCAAAGCCTTTTCCGGCAGTCTGCAGGTCAATGTAAAAGATAGTCACCCGGGTATCAGGATTCTGGTATTTGATAAGCCCGGCGAGTTTCATAGCATATTTGCAGCACACCTGCGAACAATACTCATGACCTTCGTCTCTGGAGCCAACACATTGAATAAAGGCAATGTTTCGAGGCTCCTTACCATTCGTGGGAAGTTTAAGATAGCCTTCACGAGTGAAAACCTGCTCCAGGTCAAGACCGGTTAAGACATTAGAATATCTACCGTAACCCAAGGAGCCTTTCACTCTGGCATCAAAAACATCAAAACCAGTGGCGACAATGATAGCATCGACGCTTAACTCTTGCTCCTTTGGCTTGAGCTCGAACTCGATAGCTTTAGTAGGGCAGCTCCTCCGGCAGAGATCGCATCTCTCCCCCTTAAAGCGCAGACAATGTTCTTTATCGAGAATATAGGAAAAAGGTGTAGCTTCAGCAAAAGGTGGATAGATCGCCTTGGGGTCAGCAGGACAGACCTCAGTGCAAAGACCACAAGCTATGCATCTCTCTTCATCGACATACCGGGGTTGTTGAACTATCTCAACTCGAAAATTGCCCAGCTCGCCGCTGAGTTCTTTTATCGTGGAATTAGTTAGGAGCTTAATTTGAGGATGAATTAACGCTTCTTTAATCTTATCAAGAACTACACAGGCAGAACACTTGGAGCAGATATCTGTTGCCTTACAACAAAAAGAAGCGCTGTGCCCACCAACCGCCGCCTCCCTCTCTAGCAAATAAACACTTACACCAGTATTAGCTAACTCTAATGCTGAAGCTACTCCCGATATGCCCGACCCAACAACCAAAACATTTTTGTTCTCCAAGCTCGTTCCTTAAATTCCAAAAATCGTGTCATTTTATACCTTTTTTATTTTTTTAGCAACTCCTCCACCCTCTTCACTAATTCCTTAGCGTCAACTGGCTTTTGAAGATAATCCTCTGCCTCCATCATCATTCCCTCACGCATGGAAAGATGCATTTTTTCTCTATCTTCAGGGTAAACAGTGAGCATCAACACAGGGATATTAGAGAAAA
>JBGPRV010000168.1:0-2993 GCA_041489785.1 Dehalococcoidia bacterium
ACCCGTATGGGATTAGTTTCCCAGGCATTCACGGAAACTGACCTCGCTTTGCTCCAAGGACATATTAGCATCGGGCATAATCGCTACTCCACTACAGGCTCAAGCAGACCCATGAATGCTCAGCCCATCATAGCAAAAACAGAGGGGTTGACCATTGCCCTGGCACATAATGGCAATATCATCAACTCCAAACTGCTCCGCGATGAACTCCAAGAGCGTGGCTATCATTTTCACACTAGCAGTGATTCTGAAGTCATTGCCACCCTGATTTTGGCCTCCCCGGGCCAGAACTGGCAGGAAAAAATAGAATACGCCATGCACCGCCTCCAAGGAGCTTATTCCTTGGTAATCTTAACTGAAAATAAACTGATCGGGGTTCGTGACCCCTTCGGTGTTCGTCCTCTTTGTCTCGGAACTATTGACGGCGGATGGAGCATTGCCTCGGAAAGTTGCGCCTTAGACCATATAGGTGCCCAATTCATAAGGGAAATCGACCCTGGGGAAATTTTGGTCATTGATAGCCAGGGAGTACAGAGTTTTAAGAAGGAAAGTGATAGAAAGGCTTTGTGCATCTTCGAATACATTTATTTCGCCCGTCCCGACAGCATCATCCAAGGCAAACTACTCTACCCGACCAGGGAAGCTATGGGTAGAATATTGGCTGAAGAATATCCTGTCGATGCTGATTTCGTCATGGGTGTTCCTGATTCAGCCACTGCCGCCGGCATTGGCTATTCTCATGCCTCGGGTATCCCATATTGTGAAGGCTTGTTAAAAAACCGCTATGTAGGACGTACCTTTATTGAGCCTGACCAAAGGATACGGGAGCTTGGCGTCCAATTAAAATTCAATCCCCTTTCCCGCATAATTGCTGGGAAAAGGCTAGTAGTCGTCGACGACAGCATTGTTCGTGGCACCACCACTCCCCGTGTGGTTAGCCTGCTCAGAAAAGCCGGTGCCGCAGAGGTTCATCTCCGCATCTGCGCCCCACCCATTCGCTACCCTTGCTTCTTTGGAGTAGATATGGCTACTAAATGGGAACTCATCGCCGCAAGGAAAACTGTCCCGGAAATCAAGGAGCACCTCGGTGCCGATTCGCTGGGATACCTTAGCCTCGATGGCTTAATTCGGGCTGTGGACCTCCCCAGAGATATTTTCTGCCTTGCTTGTTTTACCGGAGCATACCCCATTCCAGTTCAAATAGAAATGGACAAACTAGCTTTGGAAGCTCTTCCCCAGGAGGACCTCATTGGAGCCGATCACTAAAAAGGCTTATGCTCTCGCTGGTGTAGACATTCATATTGCTGACAAAGTAAAAAAAATTATTGCCCAACAATCTCGAACTACCTTTCGCCCCGAAGTCATTGGCTCGGAATTTTTCGGCAGCATGTTTCAGCTCAAAGGATATCATGAGCCAGTTTTAGTCTCCAGCACCGACGGAGTAGGCACCAAGCTCAAAATAGCCTCGCTCCTTGGGAAAAACGATACCGTAGGCATGGACATCGTCAACCACTGCGTAAATGATATCCTTTGTTGCGGCGCCGAGCCCCTTTTCTTCCTCGACTACATTGCCATGGGCAAACTTGTGCCCGAGCAAATAGAAGCCATTATTTCGGGTATAGTCCATGCCTGCCGAGAAGTTGGCTGTGCGCTAATCGGCGGTGAAACTGCCGAGATGCCCGGCATTTATTCCCAAGGAAACTATGACTTGGTAGGTTTCATCGTTGGAGTAGTGGAGAAGAAGAATATCCTTGATAACAGTTCCATTGCTCCGCATGACGTAATCCTTGGCCTGCCTTCATCAGGCTTACATACCAATGGTTATTCATTAGTGCGAAAAGTCTTTGGTATAGATGCCAACCCTTCGTGCTTAAACAAATTTTATCCTGAACTGGGGAAAGGCCTCGGTGAAGAATTACTCCAGGTCCACCGTTGCTATTATCCGCAGCTCAAGCCAGCCTTGCCATTGATTAAAGGTATAGCTCATATTACCGGTGGTGGCTTTGTGGGCAATATACCTCGCATCCTGCCCGAAGGGGTTGCTGCTCACCTTAAAAAGCGTTCCTGGGACATTCTACCAATTTTCAAACTCATTCAAAAAGAAGGCGCTATAAAAGAAACGGAAATGTATCAGGTGTTCAACATGGGGATAGGCATAACCATTGTTTGCTCCCCCCGGCAGGTAACCAAGATTGTCAGTATCCTGCCCCAGGCTAAAGTTATCGGCGGGATAATTAAGAGAGAAGACGAGGAAAGAGTACTATTAGATTAAGGAGGTCCTGTGCGCGCCATAATTAGTGTTTCGGATAAATCAGGCGTGGTTGATTTTGCCCGAAGTCTAAGAGAGCTGGGCATTGAGATATTCAGCACCGGTGGAACCAGGAAGTCTTTAGAAGCTGCTGGAGTAAAAATACATAGTGTCTCAGAGCTTACTGGCTTTCCTGAGATCCTCGATGGCCGGGTCAAGACTTTACATCCCGCAGTGCATGGAGGCATCTTAGCCCGACGTGACCTTCCCCAGCACCTATCCCAGCTAGCTCAGAACCGCATCGAGCTTATTGACATGGTGGTGGTCAACCTCTATCCCTTTGTGGAAACAGTGACCAGGGCTGAAGTTTCCTTAGCCGAGGCGCTGGAGAACATCGATATCGGCGGACCAAGCATGATTCGCTCCGCAGCCAAAAATTTCCCTTCCGTCCTGGTAGTAGTCGACCCCGGCGATTACGATGCAATCTTGCAAAAGCTGCGCCAGGGCAATATAGATTCAGAATATAGGAAGCGGTTAGCCCAGAAAGCTTTCCAGCATGTGGCCCTTTATGATACAGCTATTGCTCAATACCTTAACGAAGAAGCTTTTCCCGAAGAGATGACCATAGCCTTAAAAAAGGCTCGTAGCTTTCGCTATGGCGAGAATCCTCATCAGCAAGCTGCCTTTTACATTGAACAAAATGTCAGACAAAAGCCAGACGGTCTGGCATCCCTGGAACAGCTTG
>JBGPRV010000169.1:0-2976 GCA_041489785.1 Dehalococcoidia bacterium
ATTGCGCCAAAATAAAGTTATTTGTGACTCTCGGATCTCCAGCTTAAAGCGTTTTAAAGAGGACGTCGCCGAAGTCTCCGCCGGCCTCGAATGTGGCTTGGGTATAGAGGGTTTTGTCGATTTTCAAACTGGCGATATCATTGAATTCTACCGAAGGGAAAGAATAGACTAATCATACTTCCCAGATAGGAGATTCAAATGAGCAGGCGAAGTGAACGAACAAGTAAACTGATCCAGCGAGAAATCAGCGGACTGCTTGAGCGTGAGGTTAATGACCCTAGACTGAGCAAGCTTGTCTCGGTGACAGAAGTTACCCTTTCTCCCGATCTTAAGTATGCCAAGATATTTGTTAGCACCTTGGGCAGCAAAATAGATAAGGAAGATTTGCTGGCAGGCTTTAACAATGCTTCAGGATTCTTGCGCAAAGAACTTGCAGCTCACTTAAGATTAAAACAGATACCGCAGCTCAGCTTTCATTACGATGATTCTATTGAGCGCGGGGCGAGATTACTCAAATTGATCGGGGAGCTAAGCACTAATGAGGATGATAAAATTAGCTCCCGTAATAGTTTTCTCATTAACAAAGGAGGTTAATAATGGAACCAATAAACGTAGCCATAATAGGTGTTGGTAATTGTGCTTCATCTTTAGTGCAAGGAGTTCATTACTACAAGGATGCCAAAGAAGATGAATTTATCCCCGGCCTAATGCATGTTAACCTGGGGGGCTATCATATATCTGACATCAACTTTGTAGCTGCATTTGATATTGATAAAAACAAAGTGGGCAAGGATTTAGCTGAGGCTATTTACACCAAGCCGAATAACACTATTAAATTCTGTGACGTGCCTAAGACAGGCATCCGAGTTGAGCGGGGTATGACCCACGATGGACTGGGCAAGTATCTATCTCAAATTATCACTAAGGCGCCAGGCCCGACCGCCAATATTGTAGATATACTCAAGAAGACCGAAACTGACGTAGTGCTCAATTATCTGCCTGTAGGAAGCGAGGAGGCAACTAAATGGTATGTAGAACAAGTGCTAACTGCCGGCTGCGGCTTAATCAATTGCATGCCTGTTTTTATTGCCCGTGAAAGCTATTGGCAAGGCAGGTTTGCTGAGCGAGGATTGCCTGTCATTGGTGATGATATCAAATCCCAGGTAGGGGCTACGATTACTCACAGAATATTAACCAAACTTTTTCGTGACCGCGGTGTCAAACTAGAACGAACTTACCAGCTAAATTTTGGCGGCAATACTGATTTCTTAAATATGTTGGAGCGCGAGAGATTGGAGTCTAAAAAGATTTCCAAGACAAATGCTGTTACCTCACAGCTAGACTACGATATCGGTCACGACAACATTCATATCGGTCCCAGCGACTATGTGCCCTGGCTAGCTGACCGCAAATTTTGTTACCTGCAGATGGAAGGTCGTACCTTCGGCGATGTACCTCTGAAGCTAGAGCTGAAGCTAGAGGTATGGGATAGCCCGAATTCAGCCGGGGTAGTTATTGATGCCATAAGATGCTGTAAACTAGCCCGAGACCGTGGCTTAAGCGGGACCATAGTGGGTCCTTCAGCTTATTTTATGAAATCTCCGCCAATTCAGTATTCTGATGAGGAAGCCCGTATAAGAACTGAAGCATTTATCGCAGGACAAGAGCAAGAAGATCCCATTTCCTTGCCGGAGCTGGACTCAATCAAGGTCAAGGGATAAGTCACTCTCGTGGCAAAAATACTAGCTTCAAACAACGTAGGTTAAGAGCCAAAAGCGAAACTTTAAGTTTGCCACGAGCTAGAGGTAGTAAGTTGCGCGAAGTTTCCCTCTCCACCATGTGGGCTAAAGGTAGATTTAGCCACATGGCGGGATTTGCCGCCAAAGCTAGAGAATTGGGCTTCACCCACATAGAAGCAAATACCTCAATTTCCCCACGAATGCTCAATGAACTTCTCAAGACCACAGTCCCTGTTTCAAGCATTCATTCTCCTTGTCCAGCGGTATTGTCATCCAGAGGAATCCCCATAAGTAGCCTTTCCTTAAGTTCTCTGGACGAGAGCGAGCGAATGGAGGCTGTTAGCTTCACCCAGAAAACAATAGACCTTGCGGCAAATGTGAGCGCCAGGGCTATTGTCCTTCATATGGGTGAAGTGCCAATTGACCTGAGTTTACAAGATAGGCTGTATAAGCTTCACGATGGAGGCTATGCCCAAACCAAAGAATATAGCCAGGCTAAAGAAAAGCTAGTTTACCAGCGCATTTCCCAAGCTCCTCCCTACCTTGATGCAGCGAGAAAAAGTCTTCAAGAGCTTAGTGAATATAGCCGGCAAAAGGGTATAATGCTGGGAGTTGAGACCAGATTCCATCCCAACGAGATACCAAATATGGACGAAATGGCAGAGCTGCTTAGCGAAGTATCAGAAAGCCTGGTGGGCTACTGGCATGACGTAGGACATGCTGAAGTGCAACAGCAGCTTGGATTCAGCTTGCATGAAGAATGGCTTTCCCGGTTCAAAGACAGGATGGTCGGCATCCACTTACACGACATCCGTGGCACTTCCGATCACCAAGCCCCAGGAAAGGGAAATATGAATTGGGAAATGGTGGCCAAATATTTACCTACGGGAATAGTAAAAGTTTGCGAAATCGGCGAGTGGAATGACGAAGAGCAAATGCAAGGAGTAGTCAAATTTCTTCAAAAGAAAGGAATAGTAAACTAGCTGGAAAAGCTGAATGAATTTAATAGATATTCGACGGAATTTAGCCTATCGTATTACCAATCCCATAGTCGGGATCTTGAGTAAAATCGGGATAACGCCCAATGCTCTGACCTTTATCAACCTGGCTCTGAATATAGTTGCGGCCTATGTCATCGCTACGGGGCACTTTCTTCTTGGTGGGGGATTAGTCCTAGTTTCAGGCTTATTTGACCTCCTTGATGGAGCCTTAGCTCGATTCACCAAGCAAACTACAA
>JBGPRV010000170.1:0-2952 GCA_041489785.1 Dehalococcoidia bacterium
CATCTGCCCCAGGAACTGGCGGGCATAGGCAGAAAGGGACTCTACATAGCGGCGCTGCCCCTCGGCATATATGGTATCGAAAGCCAAAGAGCTTTTTCCCGAGCCAGAAACACCGGTGATAACCACCAGTTTGTTCTTGGGGATAACGACGTCTATATCTTTAAGGTTGTGCTCTCGGGCACCTTTGATAAATATGGCATCCGGCATGATTCTTTATTGTAACATTGGTGCTTAGGCTTTCTCAAAAGAAAGCTAACGAGAATAACCCCAATGATAAATTACTGCTGTTAAATCAGACCACCAAAATGTATTAATACCGGTGCTAGCATCAGTGAAATCACCGACATTAGCTTGAGCATTATATTTAAGGATGGGCCAGCAGTGTCTTTCATGGGATCACCAGTGGTATCTCCTATCACCGCTGCCTTATGAGCTTCTGACCCTTTTCCTCCAAATTGACCAGACTCAATCCATTTCTTGGCGTTGTCCCAGGCGCCGCCGGCATTATTTAAGGTGACGGCGAGGATAAATCCAGTAGCGAGAGCACTGACAAGGAAGCCGCCAAGAGCATATTTGCCCAGTATCATTCCTACAACAATGGGCGCAACTATGGTCATTATTGAAGGAGCTAGCATCTGCTTTAACGCTGCTGTGGTGCAGATATCCACACACTCGCCGTATTTGGCTCTTGCCTTGCCCTCCCTTAAGCCTGGTATCTCACGCCATTGTCGCCGGACCTCGTCCACGATAAGTCCTGTGGTTACACCTACGGACTTCATTGTTAGGGCAATAAAGATAGCTGGTACCAAGGCACCTATTATTACGCCAACCAGGACCGGCGCCGAGAGTAAACTTAGCTCCGGTGGGAGCACAAGCTCTCCTCCTGACACTGTTACCAATCCTGCCGCCAGGCCATAAGCAAGAATTAAGCCTAGCGCATTTAAGACAGCGGCGCCAATGGCAAAACCTTTCCCTGTTGCGGCAGTGGTGTTGCCCAATGAATCTAATGCGTCAGTTTTTTCCCGTACCTCCGCGGGCAACCCTGCCATTGTAGTAATGCCGCCAGCATTATCGGCCACAGGTCCATAGGCATCGGTAGCTAAAGTCACGCCTAAGGTAGAGAGCATGCTGACGGCAGCGATAGCTACCCCGTAGAAACCAGCAAACTTGAAGGCTATGATAGTGGCTATGGCGACAAGGATAACCGGTGGCCATGTGCTCATCAGTCCAACAGCAAGACCACGCACGATGGTAGCGCCACCACCGATAGTAGAAGCTTGTGAAATTTCTTGCGTTGGCTTGAAAGCATAAGAGGTAAAGTAATTTGTGCTCTCACCTATAAGCACCCCAGCTACAAGGCCAGCCAGAACTGCCCAGAAAATACCCAAACTGGCATTTAAAAAATAAATCACTAAAAAGGCAAATACGGCGGATAATATTGAAGCACCAAGCGTGCCACGACGCAGTGCTCCCAGGAGAGCAGTCATTTCCGGCTTCTCACCCACCCTCACCACAAAACAGCCGATTACTGAGGCTACAATACCTCCAGCCATGATTAACATTGGTAGCCACCAACTGGATTGTAGAGCTGCCTCGGCTGAGAGCGTGGGGAACAATCTTGTTACCCATGGTGCTATAAATTCAGGTGCTACTACAACACCGACGATGCAAAGTGTCATGGCAGCAACGACGGTTTCAACATAAGACTCAAAAAGGTCGGCACCCATGCCGCAGACATCGCCGACATTATCACCGACATTGTCAGCTATGACAGCAGCGTTTCTAGGGTCATCCTCCGGTATCCCTGCCTCCACCTTGCCCACCAGGTCAGAACCGGCATCAGCCCCTTTGGTGAAAATCCCACCGCCTACCCTGGCAAAAAGAGCCACCAGTGAGGCTCCAGTCCCATAAGCTGGGATTACAGCCAAGAAATGTGGGTCGTTATGCCAGGCCAAATAAAGGACAGACAAGCCTATGATACCAATGCTGACCACAGTTAACCCCATAACTGCCCCGCCTCGGAAAGAAACCCTTAGTGCCTGATTCAGGCTCTTTTGTGCCGCAGCCGTAGTCCTGCCGTTGGACCTGAGTGCCATATTTATGCCAGCATAGCCGGCACTCATGGAACACAGGGCACCAAATACGAGAGCCACGCTCACCTTCCAGCCCAACCCGGGTACGAAACCCAGGATGATGGCTATTATCACTACCACGACGCCCAATGTGCGATATTCTCTGTGAATAAAAGCAAGTCCCCCTTCTTTAATGGCGCTAGAAATCTCCCTGATCTTCTCCGAGCCTTGGTCTTGCCTTAAAACATACCGCACAAAGTATGCCACTGCAGCTGCCCCCACAAGCCCCACGATTATACAAATCCAGATTAAATCCATATCTCTCCCTCTTGAATAGGCACAAGGTTAAGGCACTCAAGCCAAGTCCAGGCGCCCTCGCTTTTGGTTACTAAAATATGCATACTAGAGGTGTAAATCTAATACAAAAAGCTCCGTCCGTCAATGATTTGTACCCGTTCATATGATTAGTGACACTTCTTTTTTGTCATTGCGAGGAGCGAGATTCCTCGTTCACGTTTCGGAACAGGCTTCACAATCCCCCTGTCGTTGCGAGGAGCCAAAGGCGACGAAGCAATCTTGGTGGAGGGGATAGAGATTGCCACGCCTTCGGCTCGCAATGACACGGAAGGTTATTACCCAATGTTACAAACATATAATGTGTCACCCATCTATCTGAGCTAGCTCATGATTGGAATCATCTGCGTTGGGGCACAGGGAAAAAATTGACCATAGTTAGTGCTGGGTAGTAAAATCAGCCTTTACAGCCAACAAAAGTTCAGAGACGCTGTAGATAATCAATGGTTGTTGATTACTCTTTAACAAAAAGGTTTTAAAATAGCCTGGAGAGGAGCGAGAAATGGATTTTGAACTTACCGAAGAA
>JBGPRV010000171.1:0-2944 GCA_041489785.1 Dehalococcoidia bacterium
AGTTGGATCCTGCCTGCCCGGGTGTATCTCGGCAACGCTGGCCGGGCCCTCGAGTCCATGCTTCAGGGCTCGAGAAACATCTCCCGGAATGCGGGCACTGAGCCGATGATTCTGTTCTGCCTGGCGCACCTGGGCCGCTATGCCGAGGTGGCGGAGATGTTGGAACGGCTGGTCATAGCACGCCCCGGCATTGGCTCGGTCGAGGACGAGACCCCAGTGTCCCAGGATATCACATCACTGGAAGCCGCGGTGCTGGCGGGACATCGCCAGGCAGCCGAGCTGCTCCTTCGCCGACTGGCTGGCAGCAGCAGCATCACGAGTGGACTGTGGCTCACCACATGTACAGGCCGCCACCTGGGAGCAGCAGCGGCTTTCTTGGGGAGACATGATGAAGCCCGCAAATACTATCAGGAGGCCATCAAGGTCTGCACGGAGATGAGATTCCGCCTTGAGCTGGCGCTTACTCGGCTCCAGCTTGCTGAGCTACTGCTGGAGCACTACCCGAAAGAGCGATCCGAAGCGCTGGAGCACCTGGACTTCGCCATCGCTGAGTTCCGCGACATGAAGATGCAGCCGTCACTGGAGCGGGCGCTGAGACATAAAGAGATACTGAAGGCGTAATTGAAGTTAAAAAAATTATTAGAGGAGGTATAAATGTCTACAGCAAAGGTTGGCGACATCAACATCTATTATGAGATTCATGGTAAAGGAGAACCATTGGTTCTGATTTACGGCTATGCCGCTCACTCAGGGCTGTGGTTCCGGCAGATTCCAATTCTTTCAAAGAAGTACCGGGTTATTGCCTTTGATAACAGGGGAGTAGGGCGGAGTGATAAGCCCGACATACCTTATACCATGGCGATGATGGCGGGGGATATCACAGGATTGCTTGATACCATAGGTATCGATACTGCCCACATCTTTGGGATTTCCATGGGTGGAATGATTGCGCAACATTTTGCTCTTAATTATCCGCAAAGAGTGATTAGTCTCATACTGGGCTGTACTACCTGCGGTGGAGTTCACAGTATCCAGCCTAAACCTGAATCTATGGCGGCGCTCTTTGACTTTGAGCGCTTGAAAAAGACCCCTGAAGAATTTGTAAGGCAGTTAATTCCCTTCCTCTTCAGCCAGGAGTTCATCGAAAAGAATCCTGATATTGTCGAAAAGAGAGTAGCTAAAAGCCTCGAATATCCGACACCTCCTCATGGAGCCACGAGGCAAGCAGCGGCTATGATGGGCCACGACACGTACGAACTCTTACCGAAAATAAAATTGCCTACTCTTGTAATTGCTGGAGATAATGACAGAGCGATTCCTTTAGAAAATTCTCGAATATTAGCCTCCAGGATACCAAAAACAGAACTGGTAATAATAAAAGGAGCAGGCCATGAATTTTTCATAGAGGATGCAGAGGAGGCAAATAAGGTAGTTCTTGGTTTCTTGGAACGGCATAAGAAAGGCTAGAAGCCAAAATTTCTTTAAATATCGACTTTGCCGGGTTCAAGGAGATGAAGATGCAACCCTCGCTGGAGAGTACATTTAAGCATAGGGAGATATTGAAGGCGTAGCCTGCGGCACCGTAAAAGGCCAAGGTCAAAGCGTCACAGTTCCGTGACCCCCAACTACATAATCTGCCAAGGTGTATGTATCTGACCTTCTTATGTGTATCGCATTTAAAAACAGACTTTACACCATGAAGCCTTTAAAGATATGATGGAGACAAAGAGCTATTACATTCATACGATTGGAGGAGAAAGAATTGAGTAAAGCAGAGGAAGCAAAAAAGCAATTTGAGAAAGGGTTTTCTTGTGCTCCCGCGGTATTATCAACATATAGCGAACAGCTTGGTCTAGAAAAAAAATTGGCTTTAAAGATTGCCTGTGGTTTTGGCGGTGGAATAGGACGCATGGGCAGAACCTGCGGAGCTGTAACTGGAGCATTAATGTTGATTGGATTGAAGCATGGTCAGGTGAATTTGGCCGATGAAGAATCTCAAAAAAAAACCTACACGTTAGTAAAGGAGTTTGTTGATAAGTTCACAACACTTCATGGCTCTATCGAGTGCAAGGAACTGATCGGTTATGACTTAAGTAATTCTGATGAACGTAAATTAGCGAGAGATAGTGGGGTCTTTAGAAACAAGTGCCCCAGCTTTGTCTACGACTCCGCTCGTATCCTGGAGGATGTTCTGCATCTTCGATAACGAATGCCGTGTAACATAATGCCGCGGCTTTAATCTCTGTCCACAACCACCCGGCCGGGAATCCTCAACCCAGCGATAACGATAAACAAATTTGTCGATGCTGGACTGAGCTAATTTTGAGGGCTAGATACCCAGACTCAAAGGATGATATATTCTAGGCGTCATAACCATTGGACTAACTTAAGAAGTGGTATAACTATTGGGGGCAACTGAAAATCATTTGGAGTAAAATTCACTAATATTACTCATAAATTTTAAGGAGAGTCGGCATATGCTAGTTATGGCCTTTAATGGCAGTCCAAGAAAGAATGGGGCTACCGCAAAGCTCCTCCATAAAGCTCTAGAAGGTGCAGCTTCACAAAAGGCAGAAACAGAATTCATTCAGTTGAATGAACTCAACATGAAAGGATGCCAAGGATGTTATTCCTGCAAGAAACGCGGGGGTAAGAGTTACGGAAAATGCATTCTTAAAGACGATATGACGCCGATATATAAAAGAATTGAGCAGGCAGATGCTCTATTCCTGGGAACACCAATTTATTTTCATTCAGTTACATCGGAAATGCAGATGTTTATCGAACGATTGTATCCTTATTGCAACTATAAAGGCTATTCGTCGAATTTCCCTAGGAAAGTTAAAATAGGCTTGATATATACAATGGGTGCTGATGACCAGCAAATGGAAATGTGGTACCGCAAGTATACAAAAATGCGCCAAGCTGTAATCTCCTGGGCGAT
>JBGPRV010000172.1:0-2943 GCA_041489785.1 Dehalococcoidia bacterium
CCCCGTACGTACTAGGAGGTTAGTACCACTTATTTTTTCGTCATTGCGAGGAGCAACAACGAGGAAGCAATCTCTAAGCGAGGTTTCTCAGTCCAGCT
Organism: Dehalococcoidia bacterium; assembly: GCA_041489785.1. GTDB lineage: Bacteria > Chloroflexota > Dehalococcoidia > GIF9 > AB-539-J10 > RBG-13-51-36. Next base: position 99 of record JBGPRV010000172.1, read on the forward strand.
TTGCAACGAGATTGCCACGCCTCGACAAGTCGGGGCTCGCAATGACACGCCGATGGGGCGAGGATTCCAGCGACCCGATACCAATCAGGCCTACTACAAATCAGGTATTATGTCCCCGGAATACCAGAATTACGATGCGGCTGCCCCGGCACCGATTCTCTATTGTGGTGAGAGAAGATTGAAACCCGAATCTAGATTTTCTTCAGGTCCTCTTCAACGAGCTTCAGCTTATCATCGGTGATGGCACCCCGGGAGAAGGGCTGAACCTGTTTCAGGGTCATGCCCATCGCCATTTGCAGTTGAGGATTGCCGGAGAAGCCAGGGAAGTGTTTCTCAAGTATAGCTTTTGCCTTCGGGTCGGCAAGTAGCTCCTTGAGGCTGGAATTGATTGTAACTGCCATGTTTTTGCCTCCTTTGTGTTTTTAACCGTGCACCCCATAATATTGCAGAATTGTTGTTGTGTCAAGTGAACATAAAACTAGCTGCCTCCTATTTACGGGAGGCCATCAATTCTATAGCTGAGGAATCCTTCGAGCGCTAGATGTATAATTATGGTAAGTTTTTTAGTTCGGGAGGAAGAGCCATGGAGTTTTCGGATAAGTCTCGGTACGTGCAGCCAAAACAGATGTCTCAATACAATTCCTGGCTTTAGGATGGTTTCCGTACTGGCAGAGCGCCGATGGTAAATTGACACAAGCCTGGTAGAAGCAAGCCTTTATCCGGCATAAGCAGGAGGATGATAGGAGTTAATAGCCTGTTTCCTGGAAATATCTAAGAGTAATTTCCGCTATCCTTATAACTAACGGTTTCCCTGGTCTTCGATACCGGGCAGGTACACCCCGGCGTTACATTTTGTGACGAGTTCATCTACTCAAGTATCCGTCGCTTAATCATGTCAGCATCGCTGGCGATTTACACAGGGCTTGGCTCAACGCCTTGAGATGCGTCTGAGCAGCGACAGACACCATAATAGACCAATTACGATGAAAAAAAGATATGGTGGGGAGGCGGCTCCCTCGCCGGTTCCGGCAAACGCTATCTCCGAGGCGGGAGGTGGTGTTAATGGAGCTTTTTCTCCGGCGGGTATTTCGTAAGCAGGTACCTCGGCAGAAATTTCGTAGGCAGGTATTTCCATATCGAGATACTCGTCGGGCGCCCAACCCAGCGGGTTGTTTCTGCCAGTAGCCTCTGCCCAGATCCATCCTGTCTCGCCATTCAGCTCAAAGAAAGCCGTGGCCTCGTTATATTCAGGCAGATAAACCAATACCGCAGTGTGCTCCGAGAGAAGCATTATAGCCGAGCGAAATCCGGCAGCTTTATACATAACTGCCAGTAATACCGCCATATCTTCACAATCACCCTCCCCACTTCCATCCTCCGCAATAGTTGTAGCTAGCTCGTCGGCATTCTGGGCAAACTCTTCACTTCCAAAGCTGTCTATATCAGAGGTATATTGCACCCTATCACGAACAAAAGAAAATACCACTTCGGCCCTCTGTAATGTGTCTGGATATTCATTGGCAATCTGCTCACCCAGGCTATAGGCTACGTTGGCCTGTTCCCCCAGGCTTTCGAAGGCTATGACCGGACGAAATCCTGTCTCGGTTATTTGATAATAACCGTCTTCACCAGAGGTTGTGGTCCTGCATATCTCCCAGTCGTCAAGGATATCGCCGCCTCTCGTGTAGAAACCTTCGGATGGAAATGCCCAGGCGTAACCAGCAGTCGCCACCGCAGCTAATAAGACAACTATTAAACCCAGTAAAACACAGGCTCTCTTCATAACGGTCCGGTCAGTGCCGCATGGAGTATTAATCCGAAGAAGACCAGATAACCAAAGACATGTAGCCCGACAGCCACCGGGCTTTCGTTAATACGGCCAAACGGGATATCGGGCGTTAGCTTGTCCACGATATAGAATAGGGCTACTCCAACAAGTAGGCTTATCACAAAGCTCATAGCCAGTATCCCCCACGTCCTGAAATCGAAGATGTACCACACTATTGGAGCTGTGACCGCAGTCAAAGCAGTAATAGCGCCGTGGATGACAAGACCAATCAAGATGAAGAAGCCGGCTATGAACAACCCAATAGCTACGGGGCTTTCGCTTATGCGCTCGCGATAAGAGACCTGACGGATAAGAGCATCCATTGCCATGACTCCAAGCCACGCCAGAAGAGCAGAGACGAAGACCAGCAACACAACCTTAGCTAACCATATCAAGACAATTACCCAGAAAGGGACTCCTAAACCTAAACCTAACTCTGGCATATCAGTGCCTCCTTATTGTCCATATTCGATTACAGTGTAGCATTTTCTTGTCTTGAGTGTGAATTCCGGGATACCATACCAATCGGGCTTACTACAAATCAGGTATTATGTCCCGTAATACCTCTTGCACCAAATTATAGGGCATGCTTAAATTGGAAAGTGAACAGATTATAGGACAAAACGTAAAGGGAGGTATCAATAACAATGACAACAGAAGCGTCGCCGACCCCGCCCGCGTACCCCGCAACTTTGGTAATCGACTACCCGGACAGACCTCTTAATCGGTTAACCACGTTCTTCAGGATCTTCACAGTAATTCCAATCGCTATTATTATGGTCCTGGTAAGTAATGGGAACTTTGACTTGTTTCTAGCAACCTTACTCATGATTCTTTTCCGGCAAAAGTACCCCAGGTGGTGGTTTGATTGGAATGTAGCATTGGTTAAGTTCGGCACACGTGTTGCCACTTATATTGGTCTGCTTACAGATGTATACCCGTCAACTGACGAAGAGCAGGCGGTCCACATTGAGATCCCCTATCCAGACGTCCCGAAAGACCTTAACCGGGGGTTGC
>JBGPRV010000173.1:0-2939 GCA_041489785.1 Dehalococcoidia bacterium
GCTATTATGATAACTGCCAGCCACAACCCTGGTTCATGGAACGGATTCAAATACAGATCTCAGGATGGCGCCAGCGCCCCAGACGAAGTCACTTCTCAGATAGAAAGAAATATCGCCTCCCTCACCCGCCGGAGAGAGAGTGTGAAAAGGCTTGCTCTGGATAAGGCCTTAAAGAAAGGAATTGTTGACTATGTGGACCTCTCTCCTGCTTACTTCGAGCATCTTAGTCACCTTGTTGATATAGAAGAATTGCGCCGCCAGAAATTAAATATCCTGGTTGACCCCATGTATGGTGCTGGCATTGGCTATTTTAAGGCAGTCCTTCAAGGTGGTAACCTGAAGATTACCGAAATTAATGCTGAAAGAAATCCTTCATTTCCCCAAATTCACCCTGAGCCGATTGCTAAGAATCTGGCCAAGCTTTCCCGGTTGGTGGTTAAGCAAAAAGCTGACGTAGGCTTAGCCACCGATGGCGATGCCGACCGTATTGGCATCATAGACGAAATGGGACAGTTTTTAACTCAGCATCAAGTTTTTGCCTTGCTTTGTCTCTATCTCCTGGAAGTTCGTGGTGAGCGTGGCGCCATGGTGAGGACGCTCACTTCTACCATGATGCTTGCCCGCCTGGGAAAGCTCTTTGATGTGGCTGTTTATGAAACGCCTGTGGGTTTCAAATATGTCGCCCCCGTGATGATGGAAAAAAACGCCATTATTGGTGGGGAAGAGAGTGGTGGCTATGGCTTCCGCGGTCATGTCCCGGAGAGGGATGCTATACTTGCCGGCCTTTACCTCCTTGACTTTATGGTAAAAACAGGAAAAACACCATCTCAGCTTCTGGATTACCTTTACAGCAAAGTCGGACCTCACTACTATGACCGCAGGGATTTTCATATCTCCGCAGCTAAGCGTCAGACAATCCTGCACCGACTAAGCTCCAACCCCCCGGACAACATAGCTGGTTCAAAGGTGACCAAGGTAGATACTACCGATGGTTTTCGCCTCTTCCTTGTCGATGAGTCCTGGCTGCTCATCCGCTTTTCCGGCACAGAACCACTGGTCCGCATCTATGCTGAAGCTGAAAGCCTGGGAAGGGCAAGGGAGCTACTGGATGAGGGCAAAAAGCTGATAGGCCTCTAAAGCAGCCCGGCAAAACTTTAAAAGGAGATATTCCAGGGTTTCTCGACTTTTTATCCCATCGCCATGAAGTGCAAGTGATAAGGACGATGTCAAGTTTTCGGCGGGCGAAGCCTGCTAACAAAATCACAACGGATTTTGCTCTTTAGCGGCAAATTATTTTAGTGGGTTACTTGTGTTTGACATATGCAGTTAATGGTCGATACAATGTAACCCGTCGCCTTTGGAGCACGAAACGTTAGTTTCCTAAGATTGACGGAATCATAAAAATATCATCTGTGGATGAAAGACTATTATGAAATTAGGTGGCATGGGCGGGGTGGCCAGGGAGCTATAACCGCAGCCAAGATTTTGGCACAAGCTGCCTTCTTTGCAGGCTACCAGGGAGTGACTGCTGCGCCATCGTTCGGCGCCGAGAGGCGAGGCGCTCCGGTCAGTGCCTCAACCAGGATTGCCCCGCAAACAATCATGGTCGTATCCCAGGTAGAAAACCCCAATGTAGTGGTAGTTCTAGACCATACCCTACTGAAATACGACGAGGTAACCAGCGGGCTGGTCAGAGGAGGATGGCTCATCGTAAACTCTTGGCGACATCCCAAGGAGCTTGCCCTTGGGGGCGAGTTCAACATCGCTACTGCTGATGCTACTAGAGTATGTTCAAGCCTGGGACTGATAGTCGCGGGCCTCACGGTTGTGAATACAGCGATACTGGGTGCGTTTATCCGTGCTACCGAAGCGGTAGGCATGGCAAGTATAGAGAAGGCAATAAGAGAGAGATTCTCCAACAGCGAGGTGGACATTAATCTTGCCGCAATTACACAGACCTACGAGATAACTAAACTGGAGAAAATAAAGTAACAGCAAACCATGGGAACCAGGGATTGCCAACACATATGTGGTGAATCATCACCGGCTATTGGCGAAGCAGGTACGACAGGCGAGTGGCGCGACTCATTTCCAGTGATAGACCCAGAAAAGTGTCTCCTAGTTAGACAAAACAAGCCTTCCTGTTTTCTATGCTGGCTCTATTGTCCAGATGCTGTTATTAGTAAAACCATACCCATCCAGATAAATATGGAATACTGCAAAGGCTGTGGAATATGTGCGCAGATATGTCCAGCACATGCTATAACCATGGTACGTGAAGAGGGACTCTGTCTCGATGAGACGGGTTGAGTGATATTGGTGAACAAAAAGATGGCTAGAAAAGCCAGCATCTGGATACTCGATGGCAATCGTGCTGCGGCCCAAGGGGTAAAACTCAGCCGGGTTCAAGTAATTGCTGCCTATCCTATTACACCCCAGTCACCAGTCACTGAAAAGCTCTCCGAATTTGTCGAAGGAAAGGAACTTGATGCCCAGTACATTGCCGTCGAGAGTGAGCACAGTGCCCTCGCCGTATGCACTTCAGCTTCTATGGTAGGAGCCAGAACCTTCACTGCTACTAGTTCGCATGGCTTGGCCTATATGCATGAGATGCTACATTGGGCTGCTGGGGCACGTCTTCCCTTGGTTCTCGCCTGCGTAAACCGCGCTATTGGAGCACCCTGGAATGTGCTCAATGATCAGCAGGACTCTATATCCCAACGAGACACCGGTTGGATACAAATATACGCTCGAAATAATCAGGAAATAATAGACTCGATAATCCAGGCTTATAAGATCGCCGAGTCAATTTATGTCCCGGTTATGGTCTGCTACGACGGTTATGTCTTATCTCACACTGAAATGCCAGTGGATGTCCCGGCACAGGAGGATGTGGACAGGTTTCTGCCCCCGTATAAACCACACACGATACTGGACCC
>JBGPRV010000174.1:0-2924 GCA_041489785.1 Dehalococcoidia bacterium
GTAGTTAGCATATCGTCGTTGCTGTACTCCCAATCGCTTTCTCTAATGAGGAATTCTACCGCAGCTACGGTCTGTAAAGAGTGTTCGAAGACATCCCAGAAGTGCACTGTTGGTTGCTCAACTCCCTTGCTCTCTGCTAGCTCGGGGATTAGGGCGAGCAGTAAGCCAAGTTTATCTAAATATCTCAGATAGTAAGCAGCTCGTGGCGGACTGAGCAAACGAAGTAACTCTTCTCTAACCCTCTCCCCCGGGACTTCAGTGACAGCCTGAGAATAGCGGTGGATTAAAGATTCTGTGTTTGGCTCTATAGTGAAATCAAGCTCGGCAGCCAACCTCACTGCTCGCAAGAGTCTTGCGGCATCGGCTTCAAATATTTGCTCGCTTACCCTCCTCACTATTTTGGCCCTCAAATCCTCCTTACCGGAAAAGGGATCGATAAGCTTCAGGGGGGAGCGCTTTTCAGCCCCCAATTTTGCCGATTTTCGGGGACTAATATTAGGGGCTGTACAGGCGGTGACAAATTGACTGAGTTCCAGAGCCATGGCATTGATGGTGAAATCGCGGCGAGCAAGATCAGATTTAATATCTCCGGTAAAAGGGGAGAAATCAAAATGCCACTCTGCACCACGCGATTCTGGGTTTTGTGAAGTCCTTCCTGGCTGCTCATCTTCAATCACCACCACTCTAGCTATGTTGTTGGCATCATCAAGGAGCACAAATTTGCCTCCTATTTCTCCAGCTACTTTCCGGGCTATGGTTAAGGCATCACCGCTTACAGCAATATCTATATCGTTGGTCTCTCTTTTCAAAAGCCAATCACGGATGAAGCCACCCACGATATAGCCTTGCTTTTTCTGGATAGCTAACAGGTGAGATATCTTAGCCAGGGTGGCAAGTAAATTGCCGTTTTTTATGAAAGACATGACTGAGCATTATAGTTTGTGGCACAGGCATTGTAAAGGTCTATTGACTTTCCTGAAGCATTGTTATTTTGGCTCATAAATTGGAGTACATTTCATCAGGATAACGTCGGCCAGGGAGGGAAAAGGTCGGGCTAATTTATCTAATGTCTTCAGAAGAGCACAAGAAACAGAATTTTGTATCATGATTCGGATTCGAGATTCTTATTGTGGGGTTATCAGGTTTGCGAAGAGGTGCAGTTTTTTGCGGCTGGCTTTATTTAGCCTCCTGCCGGCAAGAATATTGGTTAAGTTTGTAAATAGCTTTAGCGGCATGTTCCATGGAGCAAAAGACTGGGATGGAAGCTGCGAGGAGCTTTTGCTCTATCTGCAATCTTTCTGGCTCAGCGGAGCCAGACGGTAAAACGACTATTATAGGCTTATTTTGCCTGCTTCCCAACTCTATGAAGAATTCATTTATTTCTTCCAGTCCTTCCCGGGAGTAAATTGGTAAGAGGATGTCTATATCCTCTTGAATTAAGACGATGTCGATAATGGTATCCCTTGCTACTAAATCTATGGCTTGAAATAGAGCTGCTAGGCCTCGGAATTGTGCCTGGCTTACATCTACCGGATTACGCAGGATGCTGCCTACTTCTCCGAGGAGCTCACTCAGTTTGTGCTTTGTCTCAAAGGAGAGAGGTGGGACCTTGAGCCCATTTTCCATGCAGGCATCGCCAGCGGCTACCGAGTTGCCGCCGCCCCCATCAGCTAGACCGCCAATAATGGCTGCGCGGGTACCTTGCCAGTGTCTAAGCTGTTGGAATATAAGCAGGGTATCGGTCAATTCCTCTAAACTATGCACTTCTATGGCGCCAGATTGCTTCAACATTGCTGACCAGATGGCTGCTGAACTGGCTAAAGAACCAGTGTGGGACATGGCAGCCTGAGCGCCAGCCTCTGTTCTCCCTCCTTTCCAGACAACTAAAGGTTTGACCTTGGCTACTTCTTTCATAGTGTTGAAAAGACGGGCTCCGTCTCTTGTTCCCTCGAGATATGCACCAATGACCTTGGTTTTGGGGTCAGCAGCCAGATATTGCAAAAAATCGCTGGCATCTAAATCAATGCCATTGCCAAAACTGACTCCTTTGCTGTAGTTGATATGGCGGGCTATCCCGGTTGTCACTAATTTAGTAGCGATGCCGCCACTCTGGGAGACGAAGCCCACGGAACCGCTTTCACCGAGTATCCCCAGGAGGAACGGGATTTTGTGTTCCGGGCAATATACACCTATGCAATTTGGGCCGATGATGCGAATGTTTCCCTGTCGTGCTTTCTCGAGCATTTGTTCCTCTAGCTTGCGTCCCTGTTGTGCATCTACCTCACTGAATCCCGCGGTGAAGAATTGGACAGCTTTGACATTTTTGGCTGCGCAATCATCGAGGAGCTCTAACACAGATTGTCGAGGAATGGATACAATAACGTAATCTATTTCTCCAGGGACTAGCTTGAGGTTAGGGAAAATCTCGAGGTCGGCAATTCGGCCGCCGCTGGCACCAACGGGATAAATGAGTCCAGGGAAACCAGCGGACTTCAAGGACCAGACCCATAAAGAGCCGGCTTTTATCGAAGCAGCCGATGCCCCGACGACGGCAACAGATTTGGGATAAAAGATAGGCTCAAATTCCTTAAGCTTTTCCTCAAACAAACTTAAGCCTCGGAAACCTCAATATGTCTGATGAAATCCAAATTTAGCAAACTTCTGGTTATCGGGACAGTGGCCTTTTGATTATCACTCCAGGATTATTCGAGCATCAACAGCTACAGCCTTATCAGAATAGGCGAATATGGGATTAAGGTCGAGCTCTTTTATTTGAGGATTTTTCTCGACAAACTGAGACACCTTGACTATTAGCTTTTCCAATGCCGAGATGCTGGCTGGCTTTTGGCCCCTGTACCCTTCCAGTATGGGATATCCCTTTATTTCTCTAATCATTTCCCGGGCATCCCTTTCGGTAACCGGGA
>JBGPRV010000175.1:0-2897 GCA_041489785.1 Dehalococcoidia bacterium
AAATGGGACACGATTGAGGCCAAGGTTAATGGACACTTAGGGCTTGCTCCTGGCCTCCTAGCGCTTCATAATGGTCTATCTAAAACAGATAAAGAGCTCACCACTGAACCCATTTTTATCCGAATTCGCGCCCTAGTTTCTCTTGGATGAATCACTATCAAACACTAGTAACGATTGTCCATTTTGTTTAGCAGGGTTAGCTCAGACACTTTTGGAATCATCCCCCGCCACTGTTGAGCACTTAACAATCAAGGTTAAAGATTTGGATTTCTGTCTAATTTCTTGTTAGAATTGGCTAGCTTTGATTCTAGCGTTTCGCAACTGCCTTAAACACTAAAGGTTAGGAATTCGGATAATGTCATGGCGAGGAACGCAGCAATCTCTGGCTGTATTAATATTTGACTTGGTTGGTTAGCAACTGAAAGTGGTGGGGTAAAAATTGAACAAAAGACGATTTGCTTAGCGCTGTGCCGCCTCTGTAATTTAATATGCTAGAATAGCAAGATCTTGTGATGGCGAGGGAACACTATGGACATTAAAATGTTGCCAGTATATTTTGTGATTGGCGGAGTTGTAGTCTCCGCCGCAACCTATTTTGGAAGTCACGAAAAAAGTCTGCTTGCTGCATTTATTGCTTTCTTACCCGCTATGAGCGTGGTAATTATCTGCAGTATATATTTTGCTAGCGGAACACAAGCTGCTGTTTCCTATGCCAGAGGCATGTTAATACTATTGCCACCCTGGGTGCTCTATGTCATTGCTGTAATCTTTCTTCTGCCCCGTATAGGCTTAGCGGGCTCGCTCATTGTGGGCGTTGCAGCCTACTCGGGAATAGCATTGCTAATCATGAGACTAACATAGTCTCGCACTACCCCAGCGCGCCTGAACCCAACTAAGATCACCTGTCTGATTTGACTGGATTAGCTCAACCACTTTTGAAATCATCCGCCGCCACTGTCGAGCACCTAACAATCAAGGTTAAACATTTGGATTTTTGTTTGACTTCTTGTTAGAATTGGCTAGCTTTGATGCTAGCATTTCGCGGCTGGCTTAGACCCTAAAAATTGGAGTTGGGATTTTGAATTGGCTCATGATTTAGTAGGATTTCCTACCAAGGGGGAAGATGGAACAGAAAAGCAGTAAGTCACTACAGAAGCTCAGTGGGTTGCGCAGGGACCATAAGGGGCTTATTAACCTCATGCCTCTACAGACAGGTGGCATGCTTACCGATGCCGCCAAGGAGGCTTTAATGGAATTTGGGGATGGATATTCTGTGTGTGATTTTTGCCAGGGCAGTTTATGTAATGTAACCAATCCCCCCATCCGAGAGTTTGTCCAGGAGCTCCTACCTCAATTCTTAGGCTGTGAAGTTGCCACCATAACCCACGGAGCCCGAGAAGCTAAATTCATGGTCATGCATTCTCTAGCCAAGCCGGGGGACTCGATTCTTGTTGATGGCAACAGGCATTATACAACGTTCGTAGCTGCTGAAAGGGTGGGGCTAACCGTAATCGAGGTACCTAACTCCGGACATCCGGAATTCAGAATCGACGTTAACGAATACGCAGCACTCATAAAGCAACATGCCCCTAAGTTAATTCTATTAACTTATCCCGACGGTAATTACGGAAATCTCCCTGATGCCAGAAGGCTGACGGAAATCGCCCAGGAATGTAACATCCCCTATATCCTTAACGGGGCATACGCTGTGGGCAGAATGCCAATCAGCATGGAAGAGATAGGGGCCGATTTCATAGTTGGCAGCGGGCACAAAAGCATGGCCTCTGCCGGACCTGTGGGCGTACTGGGAATGAAGAAGAAATGGGAACAGATAGTGTTGAGAAAATCGGGGAGGCATAGCAATAAAGATATTGAGCTTCTCGGTTGCACTGTAAGGGGGGTCCCTCTGATGACACTCATGGCTTCTTTCCCTTATGTAAAAGACAGAGTTCAGCGTTGGGATGAGCAGGTGTCTAAAGCACAGTGGTTTTCCGCTGAGCTTGAGAAATTAGGCTTTATACAATTAGGGGAAAAACCACATAGGCATGACTTGCTACACTTCGACGCCCCTATGCTCTATGAAATCTCCAAGCGGGTTCGAGAGAAGGGCTATTTCCTCTATAAAGAATTAAAGGAAAGAGGCATTTGGGGACCACAGCCAGGCTTAGCCAGGTCTTTCAAACTCTCCACCTTTGCTGCTGATAGGCAGCAGCTAGGGTTTGTTATAGACTCTTTTAAGGCTATCCTGAATAAATATAGTTAGCGGACCTGGGCAAAAAGCTCAGGGTGCTTCTGGGCATGGTCTTTTTTCAACTGCTGAAAAGATGCTTGAAATGGCAGAGAGGTAATATTGTCCGTGCTCATGATTATAGCGTCCTCTCCATCGCTGGAATAATACTTCAGGCGCCTCCCCGTCACTCGGAAGCCATACTTTCTATAAAGTTCCTGAGCTATCATATTAGAAGCACGCACTTCCAAAGTGACTACATGAGCATTCAATATCTGTGCTAGCTCAATGGTTGCGATGAGCAAACCTTCACCTATGCCAAATCGACGATAACCATTTCTGACACCAATGGCAATGATATGTGCCTCCCCCACCATCATCCAGAAGCCAGAAAAGCCAATTATGTCTTCCGATGTGTTAAGATGACGCCCATAGCTGAAGAGCCGTTTGAACCAAGGCACTTTCTGCATCGCTTGTCTCTCGGATTCTGGCACATGCCTATCCTTACAAGCCACTATATAGCGGACGGATGGATTGTCAAGATCCTGCTTATATGCTGATTGAGAGCGAAACACCCACTCACCAGGGAAAGCCTCTCTATCAATTTGGGCTACCTGGGGGATATCCTCATACTCCATAGGGCGGATGACATAATATGTGCCGGGCATCA
>JBGPRV010000176.1:0-2883 GCA_041489785.1 Dehalococcoidia bacterium
AGTCAGTGGTTGGCCCGGCAGGCTACTCGGTGTCACCGTTGCCATCGCCTGTGGAATCTCCCGAGGGCTTCAACCCCAACGAATTCATGATCAATATCGGGCTGGCTCTCAAGGAACTACAGCCTGTGAAAGAGGAAGCTAACTTTTCATTAGTGAATTTTAATGCCCTGCCCGAGGTCTATGTGCCCCCGCGTTTCTCTATAGCACGAGTGCTTGTTCCCGTGGGTTTTGTCATTGGCATCGGCCTGATTATCCTCCTGGCAATTCTTATCCAGTATACTCGCGCCGATATTGGGAGATTGCATTCCGATGTGCCAGCCGCTGAGACCACCGTTACTCAACGGCAAATGGAAATAGCGGCATTGAGAGCGCAGATTGGGTCGACAGGAGCTATTGCCGATGAGCTTAATAACAGAATTGTTACTATTGAGCGGGGGAATGCGATCATTGACCAGGATTTACACGAGATTGTAACACTGGCGGAGGGCAAGGTAGCCTTAGGCAGTGTTAATCGCGCGGGCAACTCGGCAACCGTGGCCGGGACGGCTTCAAGTGAGGGCAAAATCTTCAGGTATGCCCGAGATTTAAGGAGTGGCGGCAGATTCTCGGAAGTCTGGATCTCCTCTATCAGCGGGGGTGACGGTGGGTTCAGTTTTGAGTTCGCCTTAACAAAATAGAGTTATTTGAAACTCTAAATCCCGAAATTAGTAGTCAGTAGGCAGGAGTCAGTAGACAGCATTTGGATTTCAATTGTCATTTGGATTTGGGTAAATGGGGTTGGGAGGAAAGAGGATGGTGATGCTAGGACTTTATCACTATGACCAATGGGTGATTGACAGTAAAAGGATTACGCTATACGATAAAGGAGTAAAGGCGAAGGGTTCAGTGAGAGATAAATTGTGTTGGGATTCAAGGGGTTGAGCACAAAAGGGGAAAGATTTGGATATTTTTTCTTTGCTTCGGACAGGTAAGTCAAAGCGGGCCAGTGATTTGCATATGGTGGTGGGCAGCCCGTCAATACTCCGCGTCGACGGCTCTCTAGTATCAGCAAACGGTACAGTTGCCCTGACTGCTGAGGATATAAACGAAGCTTTTATTCAGTTAACCACGCCTAAGGAGAGGGAAGAGTTCCACAGTCATCTGGAGCTTGATTTCGGCTATACCTTATCTGATGTCGGTCGTCTGCGTTGCAATGCCTCTCAACAGCGCGGTTCTATCAGCCTTGCCGTGCGGCTGCTGCCGCCCAAAATCCCCACCCTGGATGAGCTGGAGCTGCCGGCGATATGCAAGCAGCTTGCCGTGAAGCCCAGAGGACTGGTGGTAGTTACCGGACCTACCGGCAGCGGTAAAAGTACCACCCTGGCGGCTATGATTCAGTACTTGAATCATAACGAGACTCGCCATGTAGTTACCATTGAAGACCCCATAGAATACGTTCACACCGGCGTTAAGTGTGCTATCACCCAGCGTCAGTTAGGCACTGATACCCTATCCTTTGACAATGCTCTAAAGCATATCTTAAGGCAGGACCCGGATGTGATTCTGGTCGGAGAGATGAGAGATCAAGAGACTGCCGATGCTGTCCTTACCGTAGCTGAGACCGGGCACTTTATATTAACTACCGGTCATGCTCCCAGCGCCACTCAGGCAATGGAGAGAATAATAGACCTGTTCCCGCCTCATCAGCGACACCTGGCTCAGACACGGCTGGCTTCTCTACTTGTTGCTGCGTTGTGTCAGGTGCTTGTGCCCCGGGCTGATGGCACAGGGAGGGTAGCCGCCGTAGAAATTATGCTCGGCAATCCGGCAGTGAAGAGCCTCATTCGAGAAGGCAAAATCTACCAACTGCCCAATGTAATCCGTACCCACCGCGAAATGGGCATGATTTCGCTTGACGAAGCCCTGGTCAGCCTCTATCTTAAGGGAACCATCACTGGCAAAAGCGTGCTTGATTTCTGCAACGATCATTCGGAAGTGGAAAAACTCATCGGCAAGATAAAAGTATAGTCAAGCGCATAGCACACCAAAATCCAAAACCCAAATTTCAGATAAATTCCAAAATTCAAATACCAAAACCACTAGGGATCATCCGAATTTTTTGCGAGCCCCTTCACTTCCTGTCATTGCGAGTGAAGCGTGGCAATCCATTGTTCCCCACCGAGATTGCTTCGTCCCGATAAATCGTGCCTCGCAATGACATGGCCAATCTATAGCTTGTCCCAGCTATCCTTGTCTATTCCTGCCTGCTTAAGAATCCTCGAGAGCAATTCCCTTCCGACGTCTCTCCGGTGCGGATTAGGAAGTCGCAAGCGAATCACGCCTTTGAGCATAAATTGGTGTTTTCCACCAGAATAGGGACCTTCAAAACCTAAGATTTGTAAATAGCTGATTAACTCGGCTCTTTTTATAGGCCCAGGGCTGGGCACTAAACCGCTTCCTCTACTAGCAATTTAATTCCGTCAACAATTGGCAACGGTAGATGATGCGATATGCCAAGCATAATCCATTCCTCCAGGACCTCTTTCAGTTCGCTGCGGCATGTTTCCAAATCCTCAGCATTGGCATAAACACCATCAAACCCAGGGATATATCCATAAAATGTATTGTCATCACAGAGGATTTCATATTTTGCCTTCCTCATGGCTGCTTCGATATATTCTGTTAGCATGAGTACCCTCTGTGCCAATTGTAGTATAAGCCAGCGAGCATTGTCAAAGGAAATTGTTCCAAGCGTAAGCGAGGAATCTCGCTCCTCGCAACGACAGAATGAGGGTGTCAGTGCGAGTCCTTTTCCTTTTGTCCTTGCGAGCACCTGAAAGGTGCGTGGCAATCTCCATGCTCCGAGATTGCTTCGGCTGGCTTCGCCAGCCTCGCAACGACAAG
>JBGPRV010000177.1:0-2874 GCA_041489785.1 Dehalococcoidia bacterium
AAGACAGTCAATTTCCCTCACGATGCGACACCCGAAGATGTAGCTAAAGTATATATGTTAGCTTACCAGGAAGGCTTGAAGGGGATAACCATTTACCGGGATAGGAGCCGAGAAAGTCAGGTCCTCACTGTAGGTGAGGGGATAAAAAAGGCTGAAGGCAAGCTGGCTCCCCGGAAAAGACCTAAAGTTACCAGGGGTGTAACCGAAATGGTCAACACTGGGTGTGGCCACATCTATGTGACAGTAAATTTTGATGGTCAGGGAATATCCGAAGTTTTCTCCATCCTAGGGAAGGCTGGAGGTTGTGCGGCAGCACAGCTTGAGGCTATTAGCCGCCTTACATCCCTAGCTTTAAGGTCTGGAATAGATGTAGATTCTATTGTAAAGCACTTGCGCGGCATCAGGTGCCCTTCTATCGCTTGGGAGCAGGGACATGCTACTTTATCGTGTGCCGACGCTATCGCTAGCGTGCTTGAGAAGTATATTAAAGAAGGGACTGCTAGCAATTTTGAGACGCCTTCCAAAAATCCTGAGATGGTTAAAAGTTGGGCCGGGCAATGCCCAGATTGTGGTGGTCCTTTGATTTACCAGGAAGGCTGCAACATTTGCCTCGCCTGTGGCTTTACTAAATGCGGATAGAGTGCAAGAAAAGTGGGTAGCGCGAGAGATAGTTATTATTCAGCTCTTAAGCAAATAACTAAAGTTGCCAATTCGGCTCTTAGCTTAAGAAGAATTTGTAACTCCATAGCTAAAAGCGCTGCCACAGCAGTGCAGGCAAATGGCTGCCGCATTTTATCCCTCAATCCCCAAAAGGAATATTTGATTACTGTAGGCGCATATGGTTTGAGCGACCTCTATCTGAAAAAAGGCCCTCTTGATGTCCATAAAAGCCTCCCGGATATCCTTGATGGGAAAGTGGTATTTATTGCTGATGCTGCTAAAGATAAAAGAGTTCAATATCCCCAAATAGCACTAGCGCAAGGAATATCTTCTATTCTTGGTATTCCCGTACTTGAGAAAGGAGAAGCTATTGGAGAGATTCGAATTTACACTCGTGAGCCTCGCCAATTCTCCGAAGCTGATAAAAGTTTCCTCCTCAGTGTTGCCGATATTTGCGCCGTCATCTTTGAGAGAGCAGAGCTTCATCAATTGCTAGAGCAAGACTATAAGGCAAATGAGAAACGAAGAAAATCGTCTCGAGTATCTCCGTTACCTACTACGACGCTGAGGCCAACTAGTTTCGCTCATCCCAGCGAGGAGGATTTTGCCAAACTTTTAGACTTCTACTGTATTGAATGGCTTTATGAGCCTCGTTCATTTCCTCTTAGGTGGGAAGGCGACAAGATAGCAGAGATGTTCACTCCCGATTTTTATTTGCCCGAGCTAGACCTTTATGTTGAACTCACCACATTAAAACAACATCTGCTAACCGAGAAAAATCGCAAGCTGCGCCAGCTCAGAGAACTTTACCCCGAAGTCAATATCAGGCTTCTGAACAAAAATGATTTCCTCAAGCTGCTAGCCAAATATGGTTATGGCCCTCTCGGCGAAGCTAAAGTAGAGGGAATCGACCGAGTTTTGTACAGCCGCGCCAAAATTCAACGAAGGGTAAGAACCCTAGCCAGACACATTTCGCGTGATTACGCTGGCCAGCGATTAGTGCTAATAGGCATCTTGAAGGGCGTTGTCTGCTTTATGGCTGACCTGATGCAGAACCTTTCTCTTCCGGTTACTCTGGACTTTATGGCTATCTCATACTACGGTGGTGATGGTCAGGTGGTCAAGATAACCAGAGACCTCGATAGCAGCATAACAGGGCAACATGTACTGATGGTTGAAGACATTGTAGATACCGGCATGACACTGAATTACATCCTCAGTCATCTTTCTGCTCACAATCCTGCCAGTCTTCGCGTTTGTACCTTGCTTGATAAGAAAGCACGTCGATTGATAAATGTTCCTCTTGATTACGTAGGTTTTGAGGTCCCCGACGAGTTCGTAGTGGGTTATGGACTAGATTACAAGGGAGAATACCGTAATTTGCCCTTCATTGGCATCCTCCACCCCGAGCTAACCAAAGGCGCCGAGCCGCACTAACCACCCCCTTCGCTCTCTTTTTTGTGGCAATACTTATAGCTCGTATAACAATAAACAACTGGGGGAAACTGGGGGAAAAAAGATGCCCCAAGTAACCTCCCTTTTCTTGGCTCTCCACCACCCTCCTTTCTGCTTCCACCTACCTTGCGCTGGGCCTCTTACCTCCCAGCACTTTTCAGCTTCCACTTACTCGGCGGTCGGTTCCACACTCGCCAAGTTCTTGTTTGATTACTTGGAGCATTACCATAGTAACACACTTCTAAAGCCTTGTCAAGGGTTGTAAGAAATAGCTCTGTTTACTTGGGGTGAGCGCCCCATTTAACACTAAATCTCTCTTTGACTTGTGGATTAACCAAGCCCTGAGGCCACTCCCCCTGCAATACCCTGGCTACCTCTTCCCAAGGCCACCTAAATAATTCTTCGCGTGACTCCTCGGAATAGTAAGCAAAATGACCGGTAATGAGAACATTGTTAAGCTTGAGCAAGGGATTGTCGCGGCTAGGAGGCTCTGACTCCAACACATCCAGGCCAGCACCGGCAATTAGTCCCTCTGAAAGGGCAGTATAAAGAGCCTTTTCATCCACGAGCTCTCCCCGGGCTGTGTTGATGAAATAAGCGGTGGGCTTCATTTTTTTAAATTGCTGAAGCCCCATCATGTGCTTGGTTTCTGGAGTGAGAGCGGTATGCATGGAAACAAAGTCCGACTCTTTAAGCAACTGGTCGAGCTCTACCGATTCCACTTTAAATGTCTTAAACAGGATGTTAGGCACATGGGGA
>JBGPRV010000178.1:0-2871 GCA_041489785.1 Dehalococcoidia bacterium
TAAATCCATGGTCAGGCACTCTGAAATATCAACTCCAGCCCTCCCGGCTAAATTTACCAATTTTTCTTTGAGCGCTCCTTCTTCTAAGGGCTTTAATTTAAAGAATAAAGGTATAAGAAAGGTGGGCGTTAGCCAGGTGAGAATTAAGCTGACTAAGAACATAATCACGGCAGCTGCTAGCCACCACAGCGCCGGGAGATTCCCTATAAGCCAGTAAACGATTATAACCAGACATAAGCCTAACAACAATTCCAGCCCCGAAGCCTTAACTTTATCCTTGAACCAGCTTGCTAAGTGTTGCTTTGATAAGCCATAGCGATGGGGCAAGACAAAACCGTAGTAATAGCTTAATGGTGCCATTATCACTCCATAGCCTGCTGCTAGTGTCAGTAGATACAGGGCTGCTGACCCTGGGGAAGGAAAAACTAAAAGGCTGGCCAGCGTAGTTGAGGCAGGGGTGAAAAGAAGGACTAGTAATAAGATGACCCCTATTCCGAGCTCGATAAATGAGCCGCGCTGCAGTAGCCTACTATATTCTCGTGCTTTCTGCTGGCGCGCCGGGTCAGGGACGATTTCCCCTAACTTCTCAAGGTCTTTCCCCAAAATCGCACCATGTTGAGATAGAATAAACTTAAGCTCCCCTCTGACCTACGATGCAGCAACGCCCTTTTCCCTGGTTACTATGACCTTCGCTATCTTCATTCCGCGCATTTCAGTGATAACAAACTTCAGGTTCTGGTACTTAAACTGCTCCCCCTGCTTTGGTATCTGACCAAGGTGGCTGAGAATAAAGCCGGCCACAGTCTCATAATCACCGCCGGGCAAATTTAGCCCCAATTCCTCGTTGGCTTCCTCAATCCTGAATCCTCCATCCAGTTGAAAGGTGCTGTCGCCAGTTACAATGAAATCCTTTTCTTTGCCCGTCAGCTCGTCATGAATATCGCCGACAATCTCCTCAGTTAGCTGCCCCAAGGTAACCATTCCCGCAATGCCCCCGAACTCGTCTACCACGATTACTGCATGGTATCCACCGTCTTTCATCTCGGCAAGGAGTTCTCCCAGGCGTTTGCCTTCAGGCACAAAATAGGCAGGGCGCACCAAATCATCGATGACGCTGTCTCTGCTGTCAGATTCATCGGTTAGTTTCAGTAGCACATCTTTGGCATTCAGCATACCCACCACGTTGTCGGTGTTATCCTTATACACAGGGAAACGACTGTAGCGTCTTTTGGCATAAAGCTCCAGAAAATCCTTTAGCTTCGTCCCTTGCTCCACCCAGGCAAGGGCCGTTCTCGGAACCATTATCTTACTCACTGGGCGGTCGGTAAACTCAAACACCTTGTGTAACATCTCTGCCTCATCACCCTCCATTACCCCTTCAGCCTCACCTATACTGATAGCTGTATGAAATTCCTCCTCGCTGATGGTTGGCTTGGCAATTTCGCCCTCCCCGACTAACTTGGTAAACCTAATCCCGATGTGGTTCAAGATGTAAACCAGAGGATAGAGGATGGTTGAGATGATTTCTAGAGGTTTAACATATCTCAGAGCTATTCTTTCTCCGTAACGGACTGCCAGGCTCTTAGGAATAAGCTCAGCGAAAACTAAGGTTACTATAGTGATCACAATGGTAGCAATGGCTACTGCCCAGTTCGTATCTCGGATTAGTGACACTGCTATGATTGTGCCCAGAGTGGCTACTGCCGTCTCAAAGAAGTTGATCCCCAAAAGAACTGTAGCGAGAAATTTCTCCGGCTGTTCCACAATCTTTGCCACCCTCTTGGCGGCAGGGTGTCCACTCTGGATCAGATGTTGCAGACGCAGCTTCTGCATACCAATGAAAGCAGTCTCAGCACTGCAGAAAAAAGCGGCACACCCAAGACAGAGGAAAAACAATATCACAAAGAGACTGTTAATGTTCACCCTTAATGCTCACCCTGAGTAAACGATATGTGCAACCAGATTACTACCAGCTTTAGTCAAGGAGATAGAAGCTGCCTCAGCACTGGAAAAGAAGGCTGAAAGGGCTAGGCAAACTAGAAAGGCTAATAAAAGCCGACTATCGGTGGCATCCACCTATTACCACCCCCTAGATCCCCTCCCCAACCGAATTGACCATCTTGCTATCATTAACTTTGGCTATAATCCACACTTTATATAAGTTATGATAGCATTAGCTAGCAAACCTGTCAAAACCCACATAGTGGAGGCTAATTACTATTACCGGGTGTCATTGCGAGGCACGGCAGTGCCGAAGCAACCTCAAGGGAATTATACGGGGTTGCCACACTAGCGTGCCTTAACGGTAATCTTCAAGCTGTCTATTTTACCCACCCCTTTTAATGAAGAGACCAAGCCGGTTATTGTGTTGGTGAGAATTTCCTCAGGGAAAGGGGTAAGGAGAAGTTCATTCCCATTGACGACGAGCTTGACATCGCCCCGCTCCAGATAAAGTTCCAGCCCCCGTATGTTTTCAGTTCCTTTCAAGGAAGAGACTGCACCGACTACAGTTCGAGTCAAGAACTGTCCGGCGAAGGGGTTGAGTTTGATAGATACCTTGTTGACCACGAGCTCTGCCCTAAGGTTCTTGTCCATTTTATACCTCCTGGTCTATTCTCAAGCCAGCACTAAACTTCAACCAGCACTTTGCCATCTTCCACTTTAATATTGTACACCGTAAGGGCCCTGGGCAACTTGAGGGCACTGCCGAGCTTCGACATTAGCCCTCCCTTTAACCAACGCACCACCTGCCCACCACTGATATAAAATTGAGAGCCGTGCAGAGGACAAGTGACTATAGTCCCCTCCAGTTTACCCTGTGATAAATCGCCCTTCATATGGGGGCACTGATTATCAGTGGCATAATACTTA
>JBGPRV010000179.1:0-2867 GCA_041489785.1 Dehalococcoidia bacterium
AACAACACTCTATTTTAGTGTGACTCCCGCACATAGTAATAATTTTCAAATACTTACCACCGGTACCATTTGCTATAATCAAAATGGTGCGCAGACTGTTAAACCTGCGACCTACCCAGCCAACCTCACGCTCGCAGGCAGTGGCGCAAAAACATTTCCTTCCGGAACAACGACAGTCAACGGCGTTCTTTCGATGGAAGGAACTGCAACAGCTACTGTGTCAGGAACCCTAACATACGGTGCATCAGCTACACTGCGATATAACACAGCAACTGCACGCACCACCGGTGCAGAATGGAAAACCCCATTTACGGCGACCGGTGGCGTAATCATTGACAATACCGGAACGATAACCCTGCAAAATGCCAAGGTATTTAATGCAAACATTCCACTCACCATAAACAGCGGTGCAACGTTAGCCACTAACAACCTTCAATTGACCTTTGGCGGCAACTTCGTCAATAATGGCGGCACATTTACAGCTGGCAGCTCCGCTATTACCATCACTAACACGGCGGCAACGCAGAGCATCGCTGGATTTAACACAACTGGTACGGTATCAATGACAAAGACTGGTGGCACAGCCACATTCATGGGCAACGTCAACGGCGGTGCCTTGACCATCAACGGCTCCGGTGGAACGCTTAATCTCGGTACGGGATTGACGCATACATTTACCGGTACCTGGACAAGAACAGCAGGTACACTTGATGGCGGCTCCAGCACATTGAATCTCGGCGGCGGTTTAAGCGGAACAGGTGGAACTTTTACGGCTGGTACGAGCACCGTTAACTACAACGCTGCTGGTGCACAGACCGTAGCGGGCGTAACATATTACAACCTTATGACTAGCGGCAGCGGGACGAAGACGCTGGGCGGTGCTGTGATTGTCAATGGGAATCTTACCATCGGAAGCAGCACGACGCTGGACGTTTCAAGCAATAACTATGGACTGACCGTCAAAGGCAACTGGAGCAACAGCGGAACATTCACGCAACGGAGCGGCACCGTGACGCTGAGTGGCTCAAACGCACAGACTATGACCGGAGCCACAACATTTTATAACCTGATACTGAACAACAACGGTCTCACTATCAACAGCGATGAGACTGTCAGCAATATGCTCACCTTAACAAACGGTAAGATTAGCACTGGCTCGAACAAGGTAATCATCTCTTCTACAAGCGGCGCAGTCACACGCACTAATGGTTATGTAATCGGTAACCTGCAGAAGAACGTTGCGACTGGGAGTGGCGTCTCGCGCACATTTGAGGTGGGCACAGCCAGTGGCTATGACCCCATAGTTGTGAATTTCGGCAGCGTGTCGGTGGCCGGAAACCTTACGGCCAATGTGACAGCGGGCGAGCACCCCAGTATCGGAACATCTGCGATTAATTCGAGCAAGGACGTCAATGTCTATTGGAGCTTCACTAACTCTGGAATTACCTTTACTAGTTACAACGCGACATTTAACTTTATCGCCGGCGACATAGACGGTGGCGCTAACACCGCTAACTTTATTGTCGGAAAATACGACGCTGGCTGGACATACCCGACCGTCGGCACAAAAACATCCACGAGCACACAGGTGACGGGGGTGACATCCCTCAGCGATTTTGTCCTGGGTGAGGCAGCAGCGCCTTCCACCATTACGGTGACAGCGCCCAGCACAATTGACTTCGGGACGCTTGTCTGGTCACCGGACGGAGAGCTTAACAAAAAGCAAAGTGGCACGTCGGGCACCGTGACGGTCACCCTGGGCGGTAGTGCCACTGGCTGGCAGGTGACGGCCAAAAATGTAACCGGTTATATGAAAGCTGGCAACACGACACTGGCCAACAAGCTGCAAATCAGCAAAGATGGCAGCAGCTGGGCATATGCCGACGTTGGGATAACCTATAACGGTACAGGAGCCGGTAACTATACACTGCCTTTCTGGGCCAAGCAGGTCATCAACACCAATGAAGTGGTCGGTGCATATTCCATAATCATCGAATTTACCGGTACAATACTCTATTGAGGGTGAAGGAGGTAAAGATGAAAATGAAAGATAAAATATTTAGGAAGTTCCTGCCTCCTGTTGTGGTGGTCCTGGTGGCGACGATGCTGCTTTTGTGTGCCGTCCCGGCATCGGGAAGAACGTTGGGAAATACAACCGGCATTACCGGCAGTATAGTCAGAAATATAGTCGGGGAGACGAAGGCGGTCAACTGCACCACGTTGGACAATGTGACACTTACCCTGTACCAGGGTGCTGTTAACATGACGAGCACCGTCAGCGGTGGCACTGGAAACTATACATTGGCGGTTCCAGCTCTCGGGAATTATAACGTGACCGCCAGCAAGGCCGGATTCAGGGACGAGACTCAAGCTATCTCAATAACCGAGCTGACAACATATACTCTCGACTTCGCAGGTGACCATGGTCTTATCCCCGATGCCCCCAACCTGTCTTATGTCCTGCAATGTATCAATCTATGGAAGTTTGGCACACCGCCTTGCCAGTTGGGCATGTCCAAGGTGCTGGCAGTGGTAAATGCCTGGAAAAATCCCATAACTTAAGCTTCTAAGCTGATGACTAAGAGAAGGAGCTGATATAGAGCTTACCAAAAAAGGAGGAACACAAGAATGAAACAGAAATTGAACAAACTAGTCGGAGGGATGTTGTTGGTTTTGGTGATTGGCAGCTTGCTCGCTATTTTTGCGAGCCCAGGGGTGCTGGCAACGATATCTGCTAGTCCCGTCAGGGATTTGCCTGCTAGGGTCATGCCGGGACAGCAATTTCAAGTAACCGTGAACTTTACTTCGCCGGCTGCTAACTTTAATGCAATTGGACTGGACGATGTGGCCCCTGCCGGCTGGACTGT
>JBGPRV010000180.1:0-2858 GCA_041489785.1 Dehalococcoidia bacterium
CGGTCGCATCACTGCGTTATGTTCTATGGAGCTGGTGACAACATGATCACCGGGTTTTAATAATCCTTTAAGAGCTATGTTAATCGCATGGGTAGCGTTGGCTGTCAAGATTACCCGAAGCGGGTCGGCAACATTAAAAAAGTGGGCAATATCTTCTCTGGCATTGTATACTTCTCGCGCCGCGGCAACAGACAAACGGTGCCCAGAGCGGCCAGGGTTACCCCCGGTGAGTTCCAAGACATCGGTCATAGCCTTTAGGACTTCCGGCGGCTTGGGCCAGGACGTTGCTGCATTATCAAGGTATATCATTTCTTCAGCATCATCCAGGAACTGCCTTCAGACAGCTCCTCAATAGTTATGCCCCAACAAGAGTTTCTGACCAAATGGGAAACATTAATATCATTCATCACAAGCTCCCTATGTTTTTCCCTCCCGCATAACTAACCCAACAATCATACATATCACTAGGCCCGTAATGACAGCAGCTGG
This sequence comes from Dehalococcoidia bacterium, assembly GCA_041489785.1. GTDB lineage: Bacteria > Chloroflexota > Dehalococcoidia > GIF9 > AB-539-J10 > RBG-13-51-36. The sequence goes on from JBGPRV010000180.1 coordinate 490, forward strand.
CCCAAAGGCACTCATCCCACCACAGAAGCAAGTGGCTATGTTGTAGTTCTGGGCAAAACCGGCACCTATAATCATACCAATAATAAACATAGCTGCATCGGCATCGCCTTCTCCAGAAAGAAATAGTTGCCGAGCAGGACAACCGCCAGCCAGAGTGAAAGCGAGTCCGGCCATGACCATACTGCCAAAGTTCCACCACTCGTTGGTTTGAGCTAGCGGCTGGTCTGCAAAGCCAGGATGAAACTGGCCCAGTATCAGGTTGGTAATGAAAGCAGCGCCGATGAATGCCAGAAGACCATTCAGCAGATGTGAATTCCGGAGCCATAGCATGTCACGTACCGCGGCAACAGTACAGAAGCGGCTACGCTGGGCCAGGAAACCAATAAAAAGCGCTACAACTAGAGAGATGATTATAGGGGCGTGTTGACTGCCCGGCTCTGTCGTGGAGAAAAAGATAGGTCCGGTTGGATTGCCATCGGCATCCCTCCCGAACTGTGGCGCAGCGAGCAAAAGAATAAGCAGTGTCACCATTATGATTGGCAGCACCCAGCCTAGAGCTCTGGGTGCTGGATGGCTGCGGCCAAGGCTAAATCCCCTGCGCAGAAAGACGATGCCTATTCCAATCCCAGCCACCAGACCAAGAATACCAAAAATGGCGTTCCAATCACCGCCGGCGAGCCGCAGGTAGGCGCGCCACGGACAGCCCATGAATACCAGCATGCCAAAGGCAGCAAATATGCCAAGGAGAAAACGCATCAGCGGAGCTGACCCGGTGCGCGGCTTGAACTCTCGGAAGATAAGCGCAGCAATAAGAGCACCCAATACAAAGCCGATTATCTCAGGACGGATATACTGCCCCTCGCCGTTGCTGTGCAGGCCAAGTGCCCCAGCAATATCGCGGCTGAAACAGCTTACAGAAATCCCCATGTTCCCGGGATTACCGAGCTTGACGAGCACTGGGGCAAGTACTCCAGCAGCAAGACCAGTGAATACGGGTCCCCAGCGAGACGTAAGAAACCGTGAAACGGATGTCATAGAACCTCCTTTGTTTACTAGGTTTCCCTGTCTGGGCAGTTGACAACGTCTATAATAATGACACAAGCCTTGAGAAGTCGCAATACTTGTGCGTACTCGTAAAATCAGCAATAAAATGCCTGCTTAGCTGTAGAAAGCTACTTCTCTGTATTGGACTGAAAGATAGAATGAACTATTCTGGAGACAAAGAAATGTCAAGAAGATACAAAAATTTCGTAATATAGCCTCCCAGTTTTCCCAGTCACCGAGCGCATTGAACAAAATGGACTTTTGTTGCCTTAGGGATATCATTGGGGTCGGAGTTAAATTAAGTGGGGTACCAGTCTTTACAGTCAGTCCATTCTCTTAGGTATCCAGCCGCGCTTCCGCACCCACCAGTAGACCAGACCAGTAGCTACGATGGTGCTGCCAATCATCAGGGCTAAATACCAGCCCAGGTCCTTAGGCCCAATATCAAAGACCGCATTGCTTAACATTGTAGCCAGTGTATTGGGAACAAGAACGGCCGTGCCTATTATCGTCAAATAGGACAGAAGCAAAGCCAGTCTGTTATTGATATTCTGAAGTTGATTATTGTACATGCTCTGCAATACTTCCAGCCCTGAAGCCAAAACGTCTGACATGTGCTCAGCTAGCCCAATCTGCCTGTTGACATCCTCAACTAGGATAGCAAGCTTATCTAGAATCTTTTGGTCATTAGTGATAAGCTCAGCATCTCCGTAGCGCAGGGTATGAAGCACGTCCACTGTGTCCCAGAGAGAATTCAGGTAAGTAAGGAGGGCATGCTTCATATGATAAATCTCTGGCCCCAGTTTGGTTCGGGGGGTATAAGGATCTGTCATGATTTCGTTGAGATGGTCGCCTTGCTCTTCAATCTGACGCAGGTGCTCAAAATTGTGGTCATTGTTGTGGTCAATGATGCGTATGAGAAGAAGGGTCAGCTTGTCATCAGCGTTTCCGTCAGCAGGTATTCTCTTCAAAACAGTTTCGGCGTATCTCCGCAAACGGATGAATCTTCGGTCTACGTTTACCGGATGTATGGTTAGGATGAAATTCTTCCTTAAGAGCAGTAACAGTGGATATGCTTCTACCGCAAGTTGTCCAACCTGGATACAGGGAACCTTCATCCCCATCTCGGTATCTAAATCCTGATAGGTCAGGTATGATTGGCCAATCAAGGAGGAGACAAGTTCATTACTGAAACCGAGCTGGGCGGCAGCACTAAGGGCCTGTTTGTCAAAATCACCATCTTGAATTACATAGTCGACCCAGCCGATTGTTGCGCTGCCCAGCTTCTCTAAAAAACTTGCTGACGACTCAGCTTCTGTTTTAAA
>JBGPRV010000181.1:0-2833 GCA_041489785.1 Dehalococcoidia bacterium
CAGGCCATAGACTGTATCGGTCGGGAAGGCAATCACGCCACCCTTTTGGAGGATTTTAACCCCTTTCTCGATTTCCCGTTGTAAAACACCCATCTTTCTTAGTGCTAGTATAGCATGGTGCTTGCCTGGGTCAGAAGTTCCTTTCTCTCTACATTCGAAAATTTGGGAAGGCTTTAGTCCCAAGTGAGGGGCCTTGCCAGGTGGGGAAAGGCTTAGCCCATCTCGGTTGATAATAGTTCAGGATAGTGATAAGCTAAATGTATTCACCACCGTAAATCTGCAATGAAAAAGAAGTTAGAAAGTCACAGAATTGCTGCCAGCGATGATATCGAAGTCTCCACTTATCTGGGACTAGCCAAAGAGTTGCGCGGCGAGCAACCTGTAGTTGAGCCTAAGTTACCCCCAAGCGAGCGTGAAACTATAGTAGTGCTCGACTTTGGCTCTCAATATAGCATGCTCATTGCCAGGCGGGTACGGGAATGCCATGTCTATTGTGAACTTGTGCCTCATGACACGCCCTGGGAGAAAATAGCTTCCCTTAACCCACGAGGGTTTATCCTCTCGGGAGGTCCGGCTAGCGTTTATGATTCCGGCGCTCCTCTGCCGTTACCATATATTTATGAGAGCCGTCTACCTGTGATGGGCATTTGCTACGGGATGCAGTCTATCGTTTACAACTTGGGTGGCCAGGTAACTCGGGGAACAAAGCGCGAATACGGGCATACAATCCTACACATAAGTGCTGAAAACTGCCCTCTTTTTACCGGTCTTCCATCATCTCTCCCCGTGTGGATGAGCCATGGTGACCAAATAGTAGAGCTGCCTCCAGACTTCAAAACCCTAGCTTATACTGAAAATTCGCCATTTGCTGTCATAGGTAAAGATAGTAGTATTTACGGACTGGCATTTCACCCTGAAGTGGTTCACACAGCTCATGGGAAAACCATATTCCAAAATTTTGTACTTCAAATATGCGGCTGCCAGGGCAACTGGACACCAGCTAATTTCATAGCTGAGAGCGTAGATAAAATTAAAGAGCAAGTGGGCGGTGGGAGAGTGGTCTGTGCTCTCTCTGGAGGCGTTGATTCGGCAGTAACTGCTACCCTTATCGACCGTGCTATTGGCAATAACTTAACTTGCATCTTTATCAACAATGGCTTATTGCGTCGGGATGAACCGGAAAGGGTGCTTAATACCTTCAAGCGTAACCTCAAAATGGATATAGTTTATATAGACGCCTCCGATAGATTCTTGGAACGACTTAAAGGGGTTAGCGATCCGGAACAGAAGCGACACTTAATAGGAAACGAGTTTATCCAGATTTTTGAAGAGGAAGCGGCCAAATTAGGTAAGATTGATTTTCTGGCCCAAGGCACTCTTTACCCCGATGTCATTGAAAGTACCTCCACGGATACCAAGGCTGCTGCCAAGATAAAGAGCCATCATAACGTCGGAGGGTTACCGGCTAAAATGAGTTTCGCTCTTATCGAGCCCCTGAGGTATTTGTTTAAGGATGAAGTTCGACAGGTTGGGTTAACTCTAGACCTGCCCGAGGATATGGTCTGGCGGCAGCCTTTTCCTGGACCGGGGTTAGCCATTCGCATCATTGGCGAAGTGACCAGGGAAAAGCTAGAGATACTCCGAGCTGCTGATTGGATTCTGATGAATGAAATCAAAAAAGCCAAGCTTTATCGCCAGCTTTGGCAAAGCTTTGCTGTACTTACTGATGTCAAAAGCGTTGGCGTCATGGGTGACTACAGGACTTATGGCTACTTGGTAGCGGTCAGAGCAGTAACTAGTGAAGATGCCATGACTGCTGATTGGGCTCGCCTGCCCCACGACCTTCTCGCTACAATATCTGACCGCATAGTTAATGAGATTCCCAGTGTCAACAGGGTGGTTTATGATATCACCAGTAAGCCGCCGGCAACTATAGAATGGGAGTAAGTATCAAAGGAGGGAAAAAGATGAGTTATTCTTCTGAGGAAATTAGCGACGAACAGCTAGCTATACTAGACGATTTAGAGATGCTCCGCGAGGATTTGGTAGGCGAGTTGCAAGCCATTAACCAATATCATGGGCATATATTAATCCTGGAGAATGAAGAGGCTGTGACTACACTGGAACATATTATTGAAGAAGAGAAGGAGCATGTCGCAGAGTTGCTGAGACTAATTCAAAAACTCGACCCCGTTCAGGCCGACAAATTCAAGGAGATTTTATAATGCTATGTCACACAGAGTTAAACTAAAAGGTGTAAAGAAGAATAGGGGCAAGCATAAGAAGAAGAAGTAGGTATTCTCCGAGGCCAAGATTGGCTGTTCTTGGTAGCCTTCACCATCATTCCCAGTGTCATCTTTCAAAAAATTGGCGTTGAAAAATCTAGAAAGTGGAGGACTTAGTGTGCTATACCCTGAAGACTGACACGCGAGAGTGAAATTTGAAGATACTAGTCGTTGGTGGTGGGGGTAGGGAACACACTCTAGTCTGGAAAATTGTCCAGAGTCCTAGGGTGGAAAAAGTTTTTGCTGCCCCGGGGAATGCTGGAACAGCCGCCATCGCGGAAAATCTGAATTTGCGTCCCACCGATATAGATGGGCTAGGCAAGGCCGCTAAAGAAAAAGGCATTGACCTTGTCGTGGTTGGTCCTGAGGCTCCGCTGGCTTCGGGTATAGTGGACTACTTTGATAGTCTGGGCATTCCTATTTTCGGTCCCACTAAAGCAGCCACCCAGATAGAATCAAGCAAGGGTTTTGCCCGAAATCTGATGGAAAAATATGGCATCCCCTGTCCTAAAGGCGCCACTTTCTCTTCTTATTCTGAGGCTCGTGAA
>JBGPRV010000182.1:0-2811 GCA_041489785.1 Dehalococcoidia bacterium
AGGGCAGCGACTTAAATTTTATCTTCTTGAGGTGGTCCAGAGGGACAAAGAGCCTCAAGTAATAGTTTCTCGCTCTCATCCCAACCTGATACGTGGCCTCTTCGAGCTAGAAATCCCCGAAGTTCACAACGGGATTGTGGAGTTAAAAACCCTAGCGCGAGAGGCTGGACATCGAACTAAAGTGGCAGTGGCAACTATTCAAGAAAACGTTGACCCTGTAGGTTGCTGTCTTGGCCCTCGGGGCATAAGGCTCCAAAGTATCATTAATGAACTAAATGGCGAAAAAATAGATGTAATCCAGTGGCATGCCGACCCTGGGGTGTTTATCGCTAATGCTCTTAGCCCAGCTCAAGTAGCAAGCATTAAAACCGATGAGGAAAGAAACATAGCTACTGTGGTTGTCCCTGATAAGCAACTCTCTCTAGCTATAGGCAAAGAAGGACAGAATGCCAGACTAGCAGCGAAACTCACAGGCTGGCGGATCGATATCAAGAGCGTCTCTGCTATTGAGGCAGCAAGGACTGTTATACAAGAGCCAGAAACAGCGGCGAAAGTCATTTCCCCTGAAGTTACGGAAAGGGAGCCAGCTGAGGAGATTGAGGAGGAAGAGTCGGTTGAAATTCCAAGCATTCCAGAAGCTCCGTCTGAGAAGCCCGAAAAAAAACAGATTCGCTTTGCTGAAGATATCTTAGTGGAGGCGTTAAAAGTAAAAATACCAGACAAGATAAAAAGCGGAATTAAAGGTAAAAGAAAGGGAAAGGTGATAAAGTATAAAAAGCCAGATGCACCTTTAATAGATGATGGGAGCGAAGAGTAAGCATCTACCTCAGCGTACTTGCATAGCTTGTCGACAGATTAAGGAAAAGAAAGCCTTGATTCGCTTAGCGAGTACGGAGAACGGCATTGCTGAGATAGATGTATTTGGAAATAAGCCGGGCAGAGGTGCTTATTTATGCCCCAAAAAAACCTGTTGGGAGTTAGCACTGAGGAAAAATCGACTGGATTATGCTCTACGAACAAAACTTCATGATGACAATCAACAAACTTTACGTGAGTACAGTCATAACTTGGAGGAAAGCTAAACTTGGATGATAACAAACCGGGATTGAAAAAAGGCCCACCACAAGTTGAGCTTCCACCTTCCATCACTGTGAAGCAGCTGGCCGACATATTAAAAGTAGAGCCCATAAAAGTAATTAAACAACTCATGCGCAAAGGCATCATGGCCAACGTTAACCAGACCATCGACTTTGACACTGCAAGCATAACAGCTTCAGACTTTGGCTATGATGCTAAAGCAGCAAAAGAGCGTAGAGCTTTGCCTTCCCGAAAGGAAAGAGGAAAAGGGAAAGGAAAACTGTCAGTTCGCCCTCCAGTAGTTACTGTCATGGGACATGTTGACCACGGCAAAACTACTCTTCTTGATGTCATCAGAAAGACTAATGTAACTGCTCACGAGGCAGGAGCAATTACCCAACATATTGGTGCCTACCAAGCCTTAGTGAATGGACGCGAAATCACCTTTTTGGATACACCGGGACACGAGGCTTTCACTGCCATGAGAGCCCGAGGAACACAAGTAACTGATATTGTAACTCTGGTGGTTGCCGCTGATGACGGTGTTATGCCCCAGACTGTAGAAGCTATAAACCACGCCAAGGCTGCCAAGGTGCCCATAGTAGTTGCCATCAATAAGATCGATAAACCTGATGCTAATCCCGAGCGTGTAAAACAGCAGCTTGCCGATTTGGGTCTGGTTATTGAGGAGTGGGGTGGCGATACTGTTTGTGTACCCATATCAGCCAAGCAAGGACAAGGAATATCGGATTTATTGGAAAACCTATTCTTAGTTGCTGACATATTAGAACTGAAAGCTGATCCTGATAGCGCCGCAGAAGGAGTAATCATTGAGGCTAAGTTGGACAAAACCAAAGGTCCTTTAGCTACCCTTCTTGTTCAGAAGGGCACCCTTAAACGAGGCGATGTTGTGGTAGCTGGCGGTGCTTGGGGGAAAATAAAAGCCATGTTTGATGATAAGGGAAAGCAAGTTCACAAAGCTGAACCGTCTACTCCAGTGGAAGTCCTCGGCTTAAATGAGGTGGCAAAATCGGGAGATCATTTTATTGTGCTTCCCGATGAGCATGAAGCACGAAGCATTGTTGAAAAACAAAAATATCCTAGACCACGTCCCACCCTAAGTTTAAGTGCTTTTTCCAGCCAAATAAGTGACGGGCAAATAAAAGAACTCAACATAGTTTTGAAGACAGATGTCGAGGGCAGCATTGAACCCATAAAAACTTCTGTAGAAAGGTTGGGCACAGAGAAGACAAAAACTAGAATCATCCACGCTGCTAGCGGGAGCATCACCGAAAGTGATGTGCTTTTGGCCTCAGCCTCAAAAGGCATTATCATCGGTTTTAATACCCCTACTTCACCTGGAGCAACACAGCTAGCTAATGTGGAAGCGGTGGGCATCCACCATTATGATGTAATCTACAAGCTAATAGAAGACGTGGACAGGACACTGAAGGGAATGCTTGAGCCAACGTATGCTGAAGTGCTCAGCGGGCGCGCTGAAGTAAGGGCTGTCTTCCCCCGCAGTAAGCTGGGAAAAATAGCCGGAGTTTATGTTACGGAAGGAAAAGTACGGAGAGATGCCCAAGTTAAAATATTGCGCCAAAATAAAGTTATTTGTGACTCTCGGATCTCCAGCTTAAAGCGTTTTAAAGAGGACGTCGCCGAAGTCTCCGCCGGCCTCGAATGTGGCTTGGGTATAGAGGGTTTTGTCGATTTTCAAACTGGCGATATCAT
>JBGPRV010000183.1:0-2774 GCA_041489785.1 Dehalococcoidia bacterium
CGCAAAGGCCGGGTGAGTACGCCGCCTGCGTACTTGCGGCGGCAGTCACGGAGGGGTTCAGAGGCCCGGTTTTTCTCCAGGGAGACCACTTCCAGGTTAACAGTGCGAAATACAATTCAGAACCAGAACGGGAATTGAATAGCATCAGGGAGCTGGTACGTGAGGCGGTAAGCGCTGGCTTTCTGAACATTGATATTGACGCCTCCACTATCGTTGACTTGGGAAAGTCAAGCTTTGAGGAACAGCAGAAAGGGAATTGCCAAGTCACTGTGGATATGACCAAGTTTATACGGGAGATTGAGCCCGACGGGATAACAATCTCGGTTGGTGGTGAAATCGGCGAAGTAGGCGGACGCAATAGCACAGTGGTAGACCTACGGGCCTTTATGACAGGATATCTCAGGTTGCTAGGGCCAGACATCAGGGGACTCTCCAAAATCAGCGTTCAAACCGGGACGACGCACGGTGGAGTAGTTTTGCCTGACGGGTCAGTAGCGAGCGTTGACATTGATTTCAAAGCTCTGAAGGAATTGTCTCGAGCAGCACGAAAAGAATATGGTATGGGTGGCGCAGTACAGCATGGAGCCTCTACTCTCCCTGATGAGGCTTTTGACCTCTTCCCACAGGCGGACACACTGGAAGTGCATCTGGCTACCGGATTTCAAAACATTATCTTTGACAGCCCCTATTTCCCCAAAGAGTTGCTGGACAGAATTTACCGGTATCTTCGGGATAAATACGCAGGTGAAATGAAGCAGGGGGACACATCAGAACAATTCCTCTACAAGACCCGCAAAAGAGCATTTGGTGATTTCAAGAAGGAACTGTGGAACCTGTCTGGAGAAAATCTGAGGGGAATTGGAAACGCACTTGAAGAACGATTTTCCCTGCTATTCCGTAAGTTGAAAGTGGCTGGCACGGTGGACATAGTGAGCCGGTTCGTAGATTATCGGTGGTGATTGTGCATTTCACTCTTAGCTGATTTGTTCTTGACGTTGTCGCATATTTGAATTAACATAGCAGTACAACTAATTAGTCGTTCTTTGTTTTTATTCTACTTGAGCGTGGACAACTGAATATGAAAATGGCGCATTCTCAGCAGCCGATTGAACGCAATATTGCGATGGAACTAGTGAGGGTCACCGAAGCGGCGGCCATGGCCGCCGCTCGTTATTTGGGTAGGGGTGATAAGACACTGGTAGACGAGGCAGCGGTAGCTGCCATGCGTTATGCACTGGGCTATATCCAAATGGACGGAATCGTAGTCATTGGGGAAGGGGAAAAGGACCATGCTCCCATGTTATATATAGGAGAGCGCATTGGTGATGGCTCAGATTTACAGGTTGATATTGCTGTTGATCCCATTGACGGGACTACCCTTGTCGCCAGAGGTCTTCCCGGAGCTATCGCTGTAGTAGCACTTGCGGCCAAGGGGACGATGCACTGCCCCATGGAGTTCGTATATATGAATAAAATTGTTACCGGACCGGAAGCAAAAGACTGCATAGATATCAACGCACCGGTGGCGGAAAACTTGAAGAACATAGCCAAAGCTAAGCAGAGGAAGATATCGGAACTTACAGTGGTGGTTTTGGACAGGCCGCGGCACGAACAGTTGTTATCGGATATTAGAAGTGCTGGCGCCAGGGTCAAATTGATTTCTGACGGTGATGTTGCGGCGAGCATAGATGCAGCTCTGCCTGAAAGAGAGGTTGATGCCCTTATGGGCATCGGGGGCACGCCAGAGGGGGTCATCTCCGCTGCGGCGATACACTGCATTGGGGGCGGTATTCAATGTAAGGCTTGGCCCCGCGATGACAGCGAAAGAAAGGCCGCCCTAGCCGCGGGAGTTGATGTTGATAAGGTATACAAGACGGAGGACCTGATAGATAGTGACGATGTGTTTTTTGCTGCCACCGGGGTCAGTAGCGGCGAATTGCTCAAAGGGGTACGCTACTTTGCCGGAGGGGCACAGACTCAGTCTCTAGCAATGCGCTGTCGCTCTGGTACCGTCCGCTGGATAGATTCCTGGCACAACTTTAACCGCCTTGACAAACTTAGTGTCTTGAAACTCTATTAAGTGAGTTCATATCCTTACGTTTATCAGCATTATAGTCAGGTGCTATAATGTCACTATTATGGAAAGGTGCGAATCGAACACAGCGCCAAAGAAGCTTATAGGTAGCACAGCGTGACTACTTCAGAAGAAGTAAACGAATACCTCGTAACTTTCGCGAATTCCGTCCGCGAAAAGTTTTCATCGGCGCTGGTTGGACAACCTGAAGACCAGTTTTGACCATGCGGTCGGCTATCATACTAACGCTGTTTGTGCTACGTTCTAACCACCGGGCTACATCAGTTATTCTTACAGGCGCATCAAAGCACAATGAATGCTCTTCCTTTCGCCCATGCACTTTATGCGGCAAGAGATGTTATGGTGCATGGTGTTGGTTTCAGTGACATTGCCATTGATTTCTACTGGGTTCTTGGTTATACCATGGCGTTCTTTGTTTTGGGTGTTTTCCTGTTCAGGCGGAGGATGTTAGAATGAATAATAGGTAGCTATTTTGGTCATCAAATTTTTAAAGCATCCATCGTTTGATGAACTTCCTCTCCGAATTGGAATTGGAAAGAATACGCATAAGTAATGAGATTTTTTACAATATTTAAGGAATATTTAAGGAAAACTATTGACATTCTAGTAACGATGGCTTATCCTTGTACAAAAAGGGAGGTGAACAGATGCAAGCATACTGCATGAAGTGCCGCGCTAA
>JBGPRV010000184.1:0-2705 GCA_041489785.1 Dehalococcoidia bacterium
ATTGAGAGTCAGTTGAAGGAAAAGGAAGAAGGTAAAAAGCAAGGCAGCGTAACCCGAGAAGAATTTCACCAGTTTCAGGAAGGCACGAAAGAGCTATTGCGCAATTTCTTGGAATTCTTTATCAGCTACGGGTTGGAGTTAGGCAAGCAACCCAGCGATAACGAATTCGAGCAATTAGCCCGGAAACTGCAAAGTTTGGATAGCTCGGCAAAAGTAAAAAGCTCCTAACCTCCTCGCATTTTTCTCCACAATCACATTCCCCACAGCTTCAACTAGAACTATCTTCTAGAACATAATCTCTTCCCAGCTATTCCCAGCCTTGTCATACTATCTTCAGGGTAATGAAGTCCCCTTTGTCATTTTGAATGACACGGAGGAAAGCAGGAGGTATAGCTATGACAAGGCCGGTGGAGTTATTGCGTCAGGGCAGAAAAAAAGAGCTATGGCAGATGTGCTGCGGCTTTCTTGACCTCAGTCTGGAGCAGTTTATGGCTATCCAGAAGAGGCTGCTTCTGGAGGAGATTGAGCTATTAAAGAACAGCGAGCTGGGCAGGAGGGTGATGCGTGGTGCCATGCCTGAGACGGTGGAAGAATTCCGGGAGCAGGTACCTTTGACTACCTACACCGATTACCTACCTGAGCTTGTGGAGAAAAAGGAAGACGTATTGCCGGTGAAGCCTGCCATGTGGGCACATACTATAGGCCGGGCTGGCGAATATAACGTCAAATTGGTGCCGTTTTCTGAGAGGTCCTTATATGAGTTTGAGCGGGTGGCTGGTGGCATTGGGCTTCTCTCCTCTTGTGACCCTCAAGGTGATTTTCCAATGAAAGAACATATGAAAAACCTATCCACCCTGGGTTCGCGATATTATGGGACTGGTGTTATAGGATATATGATAAAGCAGGCGCTGGGCTGCGATTTCTTGCCTTCTAATGCTGATGGAAGTTCCTTGCAAGAGAAGATAAAGATTGGCTTTAAAGAAGCTTTATATCGGGGTCTTGATAGTTGTGGCGGTTTGTCTTCTATCTTAGTTTATGTCGGTGAGATGTTCAGACAAAGGACAATAGATATAGACACTCGTTTTTTATTATCCCATCCCAAAGCATCTGCTCGTTTAATCAAAGGATTAATTAAGAGCAAGCTGGCTCGTCGCCCGATGCTGCCCAGTGACCTGTGGTCCCTGAAAGCGATTGTCGGTGGCGGCACTGATGGCGCTATTTTCCGGGAAAGCGTGGAGGAACTGTGGGGGAGACGCCCTCTGGAGGCATACGGTGGGACAGAAGGGGGAATCTATGCCACTCAAACATGGGATTATGAAGGTATGACTTTTATTCCCAACCTCAACTTCTTTGAATTCATTCCCGAAAGGGAGTGGTTCAAATGGCAATTAGACCATTCCTATCAACCGAAGACCATTTTGCTGGACGAGGTGAAAGCCGGTGAGAAATACGAGATAGTCATCACCAATTTCCATGGCGGCATTATGACTCGATATAGACCTGGTGATATGGTCAGGATAAGTTCACTACGAAATGAAAAACTGAATATTGATATACCTCAAATGGTGTTTGAAAAGCGAGCCGATGAACTTATTATCATATTTGGTGTTGGTTATTTGACGGAAAGAGTAATCGGGGAGGCAATTGAAAATACCGGCATTCCTTATGTAGATTGGACAGCATGCAAGGAGGTAGTGAGTAATAAGCCAGTTTTAAATATCTATATCGAGCTCAAAGATAACTATATTGCCAGTGAGCAAAGCGTAGCTGCATCTGTGCAGAATGAGCTGGAGAAACTAGACAGTGTTTATCACTTCAATCTTTACAAGTATGCCTATGGTAATGCTACGAAATTCCTGGACCTAAGACCGATAGCAGTTACTTTTCTTCCTCAGGGTGCCTTCTCCAGTTATATCTCGCAACGGCGGTCTGCGGGAGCTGCAGGGAGCAATCTGAAGCCGCCGCATATTAACCTCTCTGACGAAGTGCTTTCTTTGCTAAGAGCTCCAATGGTTGTGGTGGAGACTGTGCCGGTAACTGAAGCCGAACGCGCGGTTGCTTGATGGCAGTAGCATAGTTTAGAGAAAATCAGGACGCCTTGCCAGGATAAGAAAGGCGAGGTTAAAACCTCGCCTTTTCGTTTATCACTTTAAGTTCTTCGCAGATTCTTCGCCCCGACAAGTCGGGGCGAAGAATGACAAAGGCAAACCTTCAAGCTCGCCTTATGCTGGGAGAGCCGCGCCTGAGAACACCTGGTACCTTTTGGTAATTACCATAGTCCTCTTGACATCTTCCAAATTTATGGTAATAATACAACAATAACTTCGCATGAGAGCGATTTACAGAAATGGTGATACAACAGCCATTGCGAGGCTTCCCTTCCCATCATTGCGAGGCTGACGAAACCAGCCGAAGCAATCTCGTGGAAGGGCTCAGAAGACAGGTAAAACTGTGTTAAAATTCATTTGTTTGACTATATAATAGTAATATCATGAATGTCCATGTTTCAATTCCCTTAATTGCTACTATTGCTTATATCCCCTTATTTGTTATTTTACTATCTGCCCGACCATGGCAACGAAGGCATAGCCTTTTCCTCCTATTCTTGATTCCTGCCGTATTGTGGAGTTTGGACATCGTTCTCTTCCGCAGCGATTTTCTTATGTCCTACAAACTCCACCTAATTAGAATTAGCATCTGCCTTG
>JBGPRV010000185.1:0-2681 GCA_041489785.1 Dehalococcoidia bacterium
CCTATACGCCGAGTGTATCGAGCTTGGGATTCCATTCTGTTGCCAGGTCGGCCATACCGGTCCTCTTTGTCCTTCCGAACCGGGACGGCCTATCCCTTATATTGATGAGGTAGCCATTGAATTTCCCGAACTCAAAATCGTAGGGGGGCACATCGGGTACCCCTGGACGGTGGAAATGATAGCGGTGGCAACGAAACACGAAAATGTATACATAGATACCTCGGCCTATATCGCTAAAAGATATCCGGTGGAATTAGTGGATTACATGAAGAAGAACGGCAAAAAGAAGGTTATGTTCGGAACTAATTACCCGATGGTTACAGCAGAGAGGTGCTTAAAAGACCTTGATACCCTCGAACTCAGCGACGACGTGAAGAAGCTATTCCTCTGTGACAATGCCAAACGAGTGTTTGGGCTTCAATGAGGGACTAGTATCTTCTATTGCCAGAATCCCCCAGCCAGCCTTTTCATTCTTCATGAACTGCCAACGTTGTAGTATTAACAGACTCTTCTCGGTTCTGATAAGACCGGGGCTGTGGTTCGAATCCACAATGGCCCACCATTAGGTAATATTATTACCATTAATTAGCTGCCAATTGACCCAATCCGTTACCCGAATAACCACTTTTTTCGTTCTTTTGGGGGCAATAGTATTACCTCGAATTCATCCAAGTAGGCATTAGCCCTTTCCCTTGTCTCGGTGCGATGAGCAGCCAATGACATTTCACCAGAAGGCGATTACAGCAGCCATTACCGCAAGAAGCCCGGCACTTATCTTTGGAATGTATTTTTCATAGCGTGACAGTTTGGGCTGGAATTGCTTGTAGAGCTTGACTGCGGCGATAGTGGCCACAATTAGACCTAACAAAACGGCAACGCCATACGCTACCATAAGTACCCAAGCATTGAGACCACCGGCTACCAGAGCGAGCAAGGCGATTTCCTCCTCATGTGCAAAACCTAGGATGAAAGCAAACGAAGCTAGACCCAGAAGGCTCAGCACAACTGCTGCCTGGTGCTTATGTTTGTGTGTATGCCGAACTCCTCCTGGGTGTTCATGCTCGTGTTCGTGCTCGATTTCTGGATTACCTTCATGGTTATGACCATGCTGCCTTTCAAGGTCATCTACCTTTTCCCTGAACAACTTGAACGCTAGAACCAGTAATAAAGCAGCTGCAACATACTTAAGCCACGGGGCGTCGAAATTCAGCCACTTCTGAAGTAGAACATAGGCGATAACAACGGCGATTGATGAAGCGAGATGTCCGATACCAATAATGAACGAGCTAAGAGTTGCGCTAGCAACAGCGTTTCTTTTCTTCATGGAATACAGTACTGCCACTGGCCAACCATGTCCAGGCTCAAAGCCATGCAAAAGCCCTAGCATAACTACGCCGATATATGTTGGACTAAACATTTCTCACCTGGGTTAACGAATCGCCTCTATGTCATTATACATCTAGCGTTGAGAGCAGGACACAAGCAGTTGCTGTAGCGCCGGGATAAGCCCCTTCTTCTCAAACAGAAGTTCGGGAACTGTCCCCTAAGGCCCACTTTCTACTTGCCAAATTTGGCAAATCAGGCCCCATTTAAATCACGTTATTGACAAACTAAAGGACAAGGTTTATATTTTAAATATAGGAAAAGGCTGAGAACAGGACTAGTACAGCTTAAGGCGGAGTTCAGAGAGTCGGGGAAGGTGTGAGCCGATACTTGCGCGAGGCTGGAATGGACCTGGGAGCCGCAAACCGAAAGGTTAACATCAAGTAGGCTTTGCCGCAGGGACAGCGTTATCACAGTCCAGGGTATCGCCAAATTGGGCTGTACCTGAAAAAAGATGGCCGAAACGGCCGAAAAAGGGTGGCACCGCGAAGGTTAAACCTCTCGCCCCTTGGCGAGAGGTTTTTTTATTGTGAGGTGATATGTATTATCCAACACTGGAAGAAGTTCGCCGACTGAAGAAGTACGGCAATTTGGTACCAGTTTGCCGTGACATTCAGGCTGACCTGGAGACGCCAGTATCTGCTTACCTCAAGATAGCCCGCGGCAATTACTCCTTCCTCCTAGAAAGTGTTGAGGGTGGTGAGCGACTGGCCCGCTATAGCTTCATCGGCACCGAGCCTCTTCTTATCTTGAGGACAGGAAAAGAGAACCCCGTTGACCCACTAAATATGGTGGAAAAAAAGTTAGCTCAATTTCGTCCCGTGGCCATTGCCAACCTTCCCAGATTTCACGGCGGCATGGTCGGCTACTTGAGCTACGAAGTCGCCCGCTACTTTGAGAGACTGCCCTGTCCTGTCCAGGACCCTCAAGAGCTCCCCGAGTCTGTGTTGATGCTGGCAGGTACCTTGCTTGTTTTCGACCATGTTACTCACAAAATCAAGGTTGTCTCTCACGCTCACTTAGATGGGGATGTGGACACAGCGTATCGAGAGGCTACTTGTAAAATTGACGACCTGGTGAACAGGTTGGAGCAGCCGATGCATTCCGAGGCCCTTAAGAATGCGCCACCAGCTAGGTCTGAAGTGTCATCAAATTTTTCTGCGGCAGAGTTCGAGGCTATAGTATCTAAAGCCAAGGAGTATATCTATGCCGGCGATATAATTCAGACTGTCTTATCACAGCGGTTGGCAAGACGTACTGATGCCAATCCTTTCGCCATATATCGGGCGTTGCGCTCC
>JBGPRV010000186.1:0-2670 GCA_041489785.1 Dehalococcoidia bacterium
GAGTTCCCCGTGAGGGCCCTTCTGTTAAGGAAAAATGAGCGGGAGTCCTCGCTGGTTTTCACTTTTCATCACTCGGCGGTAGATGGACTCCGAGCTCTTCTTTTTGTAAGGAAGGTTATCGAGAGTTATAACAACGAACTTTCTAAGAATGCTGAATCCCCGGGGGATATCCGCATAAATCGTAAGGGAGACGAATTACTGGAATTTGCCCACAGCCAAAGGTCAAAGGTAGAGCATTACTACAGGAAAATGATTGCCAGCCTTTTCCATCGCTTTGCCATAGCTGCCCTCCCTCCTCCAACAAGAATTTTCCATGATAAGTCAGGAAAGTCCAAGGAACTCCGTTTCTGCTTTAAAATTATAAGTCCCAGGGAATTCGAGCAAACCCAGTCTAAAGCAATATCAGCCGGGGTTGAGCTAAACCATATTTTTCTGGCAGCTTGTTACCGAGTGGTGGAAAGGTGGAATAGCATGCATGGGAAGGCTAGTAACAGGATCCGCGTAATGGCCCCAGTAAACATAAGCCCAAAGGGTTTTCGCTATGTTGTTTCTAATCAGGCGTCCTGGTTTTCCTTACCCACCACGCCCAAAGATAGGGCTGATCCTGCAAACCTATTACGAAAGGTAAGAGCAGATACTGTAGATGAGACGATGAATAGAATAGCCTTCTCCTTAGTTTATTTCTTCTATTTTTGCTCTCGCTTTCCTCTTTGGGTTATGAGAGGGATGTGCCTGTTCCTTATGATTACTCGAACATATGTTGATACTATTCTCTTTACCAATATTGGCTTTATCTGGCCAAAATTAGGCTCTGAAGAACCGGCAGTGCGCAATATAGGCAACACCAAAATACTCAATGTTACAGGCTCAGCACCTGTGGTAACTCCCATGGGACTAAGCATTGCTGCCGGTATCTACAATAGGAATTTAAATCTCTCTCTCACTTATAGGCCTGCCCTTTTCTCAGAAGAGAAAGCCCGGATGTTTCTGGACTTATATGTTGAAGAGATCAAAAATTATCAAGTTGGTGCGCAGAGTACATGACAGTATCGCTGGTAAAATTTGACGGCTCTCTGGATTCGCTTCGTAAGGCTATCGAACTGTGTCAGGGATTTGAAAAACTGGGTAGGGACGACAGAGTCCTGATAAAACCCAATAATTGTTTCCGACATAGAATAATGCCCCCCTATGGGATGGTGACTACCTCATGGATTGTAGACGGAGTCATACAACTATTGCTCGAATATGGCTGCAAAGATATTTCTATAGGAGAAGGAGCTATCATTGGTATATTTGATGAACTTGAGCCGTATACGAAAAAGGGTTTTAAGGGCACAGGCATTGAAAAGATAGCGAAGAAATACGGAATTAAACTGATTGATTTCAACCAGGGTGATTTTCATGAGCTAGATTTAGAGGGGATAAAGGTCCAGGTCTCGCGAGCAGCCTTAGACACAGACTTTCTCGTCAATATCCCGGTGCTCAAGACTCATTTTCAAACAAAGGTCTCTCTGGGTTTCAAGAATCTGAAGGGCTGTCTCAACAAAGATTCAAAAAGACGGTTTCATATTAGTAAGCGGCTGGACACCCTAATTTGCCTTTTGAACGAAGCTATTAAGAGCGACCTGGTCATAATTGATGGTATATACATGCTAGAAAAGGGACCGGAAACTCTTGCGGGTGTGGCCCACCGTAAGGATTTGATTATAGCCAGCCCAGATGTATTCGAGTGCGATGTTGTCGGAGCCACAATCCTGGGAATTGATCCTGCACAAGTTGACTATCTGAGAGAATTTGTCCAGAGACATGGTCGCTCTTTTGATATCAACACAATTCAAATTAAGGGAGAGGATATAGAATCTCTAAAGGAGCAACTTGAGTGGCGATTTGAACCAGACAAAGAATTACTGACGCCGGCGAAAATAACAGGACTTTCCGCTCCTCATCCGGGGCAAACTCTTTGTTCCGCTTGCGGTGCCACGCTTGCCCTGGCGCTATCAATATTCGGCAAAGATAATCCTGGGATGGATTTTGGCGGTGTCGAGTTATATTATGGGCTAGGATTGAAGCCGGAAAGGGATACTCAAAAGGTCTTCCTTTACGGCGATTGTGCCATCAGAAGTAATAAGAGTTTACAAAATGTCATCAAGATAGAAGGATGCCCGCCTACACTGACTAAAACCCTTCTTGCCTTGATGAAAGCACTGCTAGGTAAGCCCAGGATGTTCAGGATGCTGCTTCTACGAGCTATAAAGTTAATTGGAATAAGGCTCGGTATCTATCATGAGATTTTTCCCAGATGGGAGCGGTACCGGTCAAAAGAATTTGACAAAACCCACTTTTGAAGAAAATCCTAAGCACTAAATACGAAATACTAAACAATAGAGAAGAAGAAGCTAATTCCTCTCATCTAATGTCCAAAATCTAAAAGAGAGTTTTGGTATTTAAATCTAGAAATTTGGATTTGTTTAGGCTTGCCCTGAGCGAAGTCGAAGGGATTTCGTGCTTGGGATTTAGGATTTAGAGAGGACTACCCATTCGATTTGGTTATCGTCCTTGAGGACGGAAACAATGTGGTTCTTGTATCGTAATTGCTCTACCAGAAAAAATTGCCCCTTATAGTCCAGAGTAATATGATTCTCATCGGGGACTGAGGTTATCCTACAGATC
>JBGPRV010000187.1:0-2641 GCA_041489785.1 Dehalococcoidia bacterium
AAGCGCCTCACAATCGCCCCGAGAATTCCTGGGTTCCCTTGCACAGGACCTCCACCTTCTAGCCCAGCAAGTAGCCAGCGGGATGTTTGGCAATATTACAGCGCTCCATGGCATCACCCTCCTGCATGTAGCCGCCAGACGACTGGGATTTCAAATTGATGAACTGCCCGATAGCTTGTGGAAGAAAGGGGCCCGCTTCTACATGGCCGGGTTAATGCAAGTCTATCATTTGCGGGGAGACGAAGTGTCGGGACTCAGAGAAAAAACTTGGGAGTTAAAAGAACTCTGGCTTTCCAGGGCGGCACTTTTAACCAAGTACGGCCCAAAACACCTATGAATTCGCTCGTATGCCGAAAACGGCTTACTAGGCTGAAAGCTCCTTTTCTGACTCAAGAAGCTCAGGTATGGTGACAAAATCAAAACCCCTCTCTATGAGGGTCTCAATAACGAATGGTAGAGCTTGGAGCATGTGGCTGCGGTCGTATCTTAGCCTGGTATCGCGACCATCATGAAGGACAATTACGCCACCGGGCTTAGCCCGCTGAATAATAGCCTGTACAATCTCCTCGCCAGATTTTTCTGCCTTCCAGTCACTGGTCATGTTGTCCCAGGTGACGACCGTGTAGCCGAGCTGTCGAACAGTTCGCATCAGCCAAGGGGTACGAAAACCGTGGGGAGGACGAAAGAGCTTGGGCTCAAGTCCGGTACACTCATAGATTGCCTGACGGGTCATCTCAAGGTCATGAGCGACCGCCTTCCCTCGTTTCAAGCATAGTGACTTCTGGTGATAGTAAGAGTGATTCCCAATTGCATTTCCTGCTGTCACTATCCGCCGACAGGTCTCAGGATAGCGCCGAGCGTTTTGTCCAATGATGAAGAAGGTCGCTTTTATTCTATATTGCTCCAATATGCTGAGAACTTGAGAGGTGTAGGGCTCGTTTGGGCCGTCATCAAAGGTCAGCGCAATCCGGAGACGGTTGCGGTTGCCATTAGAACATACCTTGCCATAAAACCGGGAGCGAGGGTTGACCCCATGGTAAGTAAACAGTGTACTCACAACACCAATATCAAAAACATAAATGAATCTTCCCACAGCCTCAAACGCGGGGCTGATATTCAACCAAAGTAAACCAAAGAAAAGGGCAACATACACCCAGGATGCTTTAATTCTCTGCCAGGAAAAACTGGCAACCACTGTTTGCCAGGCCTTGGACGGCCAGTCTTCCAGCTTTTCGGAAATTGGTGTATACCAGAAAAGGACCGAGAAGTAATCCACAATCCAGTTCCAGTATTGATTCACCACACCTATCCTCTTCAAGCGACGGGCCGAGGTAAGGACAAAGAGCCGGGGGATAATGCCTCCCTTACCAGCTCTCTTCAGTCTCAAGGAAAATTCGTACTCCTCGCCATAAAACTTGATGCTGGTATCAAATCCCCCTACTTCCAGTAGTGCTGAGCGTCGCACGGCAAAGTTACACCCCCATATAGCACCGCCCTTATTAAGAACTTTCCGGAAAAGCTGGTCTGTGATAATGCTGAAGAAATTACTAATGTAGGAGGTAATCTTGGTGAACTTGCCAGCATCGCAATAGGCATAGGGCCCGCTTATCGCCACCATCTCTGGCTTCCGAACAAAGCGCGACACGAAGGTTGAAAGCCAGTAAGTTGGTGCCTGAGTATCGGCATCGATGAAGGCGATAATTTCTCCTGTTGCTGTTTCGGCGCCTTTTTGTCGGGCGCAGGCAGGACTTCGCTTACTTTCATCGACAACTTTGGCTCCCCAATCGAGAGCTATCTTGGCGGTATTGTCCGTGCTGGCATTATCAACTACAATGACCTCATACTCGCCGGCGTAGTCCTGCTTTCTTATAGACTCCAAACACGAAAGCAGATAGTTTTCCTCATTATAAGCTGGTATGACCACCGACACGAAGGGAAGCCCTTTAGAGCGGGCTGTCGGTAACGGCACTATGTTATCCTCGTTATCCTCGCTCATAACCTGTCAACGCTGGAATACATAGCTCGCTTATATTATATCACACATTGTCAAGACTTGTTGGCGGCACATCGGCATAACATATACCCACTAGCTGAAATTACACTTTTCATCTTCCCGTCTGGTGGCAGCAGAAGGGAACTACTTCGTAAGCCTTGACGAGACAGGCCAAATGAGGGTATCTTGTAGTTACCTACTATTATCCGATTTTACCCCGCTCTCAAGTGGCGGATTTTACATACGTCGTGGCAAAATCAAAGAGAGACTTCACAGCGTAAGGAAGGATGTAGAGTGAGGACTTACATTCTGGCTATTGACCAGGGTACCACCGGGACGACAGCACTTATTGTTGACCGTGATGGGAGCATACGTGGGCGTGGTTACGCCAAGATTCCCCAGTACTATCCCAAGCCAGGCTGGGTGGAGCATGCTCCCTCGGAGATTTGGGAGCAGACTTTACATGCGGTCAGCCAAGCCCAGCATGCTGCCGGAATTGGGGATGCGGATATCGCCGCCATAGGCATCACCAACCAGCGGGAGACGACCATACTTATAGATAGAGTAACTGGAGAGCCTATAGGGCGGGCTATCGTGTGGCAGTGCCGCAGGACGGCAGATAAATGTGATCAACTCAAAGCACAGGGG
>JBGPRV010000188.1:0-2599 GCA_041489785.1 Dehalococcoidia bacterium
CGGCTCGAGATTTTGCCCCCAAACCAGGCAACGTTGGCAAACCTTCCCTGCCTTTCTCTACCAATTGTCCCAGAGTGAAAATACCTGCTCTCTTCAAACTGTTATAGGAGCGAGTTGATAAATTTAGTTCTTCCAGAGGGGTATTATATTGCTCGGGCAAAATGGGCAAAGCTCCAGCCATGGGAACTTCAAAGTCCCTGAAGGGAGAGAACTGATTAATTAAGATGATAGCACTTTGACTAAGCGCCTCCCAGGGAAAAATGGTAGCATCGGTCCAAATCTCCAAGATGAGCTTTTCCGGACTTCCCTCCTGACCAGGTTTGATAGATTCTACCGAGAAATTGACCTTCTGCACTGGGGTAAAGATGGCATCTACTGGCAGTGCTCCCACAGGTAAACCATTAGCCGACTTAGCCGGCACATAACCTCTCCCTAGCTCTACATTAAGTTCGACGTAAAGCCTGGCTTTGGAGGAATCTAAAGAAGTTAAATAAAGTTCTGGATTGGCAACGCGAAAGTCAGCCGAGGGTTTAATATCAGCGGCACAGACTTTGCCTTCCCCCTCTATTTCTAAAAGCAACTGGCCGGGCTGACGGGAAAGAGAGCAGAGTCTCAGTTGCTTGATATTCAGTAAGAACTCCATAGCATCTTCTTTAACATGGGGAATAGGAGAGAATTCATGCTGAATTCCTTCGATCTTGACCCAGGTTACCGCAGCACCAGGCAAAGAACTGAGAAGCACACGCCGCAAGGCGTTACCTAAAGTGACACCAAAACCCGGCTCTAGAGGTTCTGCAAGAAAACGACCATAATTAACATTGCTTTCAACACAAGTTACAGTGGGGATAGACAATTCGGGCATAGCTCACCTCGAGTAATATTCAACAACAGCTTTCGTATTAAACTTAGCTTCAATATCATCCTTGCCAGGCAAATTTAACACTCTACCTGTCATGCTTTCTTTGTCCAAGCTTAACCAATTAGGGATAAATTTTTCCTCAATTCCCTCAGCTAATCTTTTATAATATTCCGTTTTTTTACTAGCTTCGCGCCATTTTATAACGTCTCCCGATTTCACCAGAAAGGAAGGAATATCTGTTCTGCGATCATTGACCATTATATGACCATGCCCAACTATTTGCCTGGCTTGGGCATGTGAATCAGCAAAGCCCAAGCGATAAACCACATTATCCAGTCTCCTTTCCAGCAATATGAGAAGGGTTTCTCCAGTAGCGCCGGGGCTTTTTTTGGCCTCGTTAAAAAACCTGCGAAATTGTCGCTCCAGGACACCATAGCTAAAGCGCAGCTTTTGCTTTTCGCGCAATTGAAGTCCGCGGTCGGAAATCCCACCGCGCCCTCGAGCTCCGCCACGCCCTCGAGATGGAGGACGCCCGCCAGGAAGAGTATTCCTTTTCTCTAAAGGACATTTAGGTGTAGCGCACTTCTCGCCTTTGAGCATCAGCTTGTCCCCAAAACGGCGACATAGGCGACAAGTCGGGCCTGTATAGCGCGCCATTTTATACTCTTCGCCTCCCTTTCGGACGACAACCGTCATGGGGGATAGGAGTCACATCTCTGATAGCTGCAACAGTAATGCCGGCGGCCTGTAGGGCGCGAATAGCTGCTTCTCGTCCACTACCAGGGCCTTTAATATACACCTCAACTCGGCGCAAGCCATCACCTATTGCTCGGTGTGCTGCATCTCTGGCAGCTATTTGGGCAGCATAAGGGGTTCCTTTCCGGGAACCCTTGAATCCGGCAGTACCGGAACTCCCCCAGGAAACAACATTACCTTCCATATCAGTAATAGTAACAACAGTATTATTAAAGGTAGATTGGATATAAGCTTTGCCTTCGCTAACCTTTTTATGGGCTTTTTTCTTCTTTGGCATTTGTTAAAACAAGCTCCTTACTTCTTAGCTATGCCACGTCTCTGCCCTCGACCGGCCACTGTCTTCTTTGGCCCTTTTTTAGTTCGGGCGTTCGTGCGTGTCCTCTGTCCATGGACTGGTAACCTCATACGGTGTCTTGTGCCTCGATAGCAACTAATTTCAATAAGCCGCTTTATATTAGATTGAACTTCCCTCCTAAGATCGCCCTCCACTCTATATTGTTTGTCAAGAACATCTCGAATCTGGCCAACCTGTTCCTCACTAAGTTCCTTAACTCTAAGGCCAGGGTCAATACCAGTGACAGCCATAATGCGCTGGCTTGATGTAGCGCCGATGCCATAAATGCTCTGCAAAGCTACCCAGATTGGCTTCTCTTTAGGAAGGTCTACACCAGCAATACGTGCCACCGTTTATTACCCCTGCCTTTGCTTATGCTTTGGATTCTCACAAATAACCCTAACCACACCCTCCCGCCTGATAACCTTGCATTTTCGGCATATCGGCTTAACCGAAGCTCTTACTTTCATTTCCAATCACCATTCAAGCAAACCTCGTTATGATAAACCTTCTTAGTTAACCTGTCAAACTATTTAAGCCGATAGGTAACCCTGCCCCGGCTTAAATCATAAGGGGAAAGTTCTACCAGAACCCTATCCCCCGGCAAAATCTTGATATAGTGCTTTCTCATTTTGCCCGAGATATGAGCC
>JBGPRV010000189.1:0-2597 GCA_041489785.1 Dehalococcoidia bacterium
AAAGAGAATCCATGGCAAGCAGTCGGTAGGCTAAAAAGCCTCGAGGGCACAGATAGAAATGTCTGCGCCTCCCGTGCTTGGAAAGGAGGGAATATAAAGCTTGGTTTTTGGACAGCACCGTTTTTGTAGCGGTGCTTTTTTATTCCCGGTTGCTGCTTCCTCTAAACCACGTCGTAATTTCGCTAATTCGTTAAGCAGAAGTATTTTTGACTCTGGAGGTAAGTATGAAGAAAATAAGCAGGAAGACGACAGTGATCGCAGTGGCTGTCATAGCAGTTGCCGTAATCGTTAGTGTCATTGTAATGGCAGGTGGTGTTGTTGGGGTTGGTGCACTACAGCCAAAAGAAAGGGTGAGGGTGGCTACCACCACCAGCCTTTATGATACCGGCTTATGGGGATATCTGGAGCCGATGTTCGAGGAGATGTATGATGTAGAGCTAGACATCATATACGCCGGCACTGGCATAGCTCTTGAATATGGCAAAAGGGGAGACGTAGATGCTGTTGCCATTCACGACAAAGATCGTGAGTTGCAATTTGTAGCTGAAGGTTATGGTGTAGAACGAGTTCCTTTTGCCTATAACTACTTCCTTATCGTAGGTCCGCAGGATGACCCGGCAGGTATCAAAGGTCTTACCCCCGAGGATGCCTTCAAGAAACTGATGGAAAAGGGAACAGAGAACCCAGAGCAAATCAAATTTGTTTCCCGAGGAGATGAGTCTGGAACCCATGCGATGGAGAAGGCGATCTGGAAGGCAGCCGGTTTTAATTACACAATAGTGCAAGAATCCAGTTGGGCTAAGTCAGAAGAAATGGGGTATATAGAAGCTGGGAGGGGAATGGGGCCGACCTTGCTGATGGCCAGCCAGATGAACGCTTATACCTTAACTGACATGGGCACTTTCCTAGCCTATAAAGGTGATCTAGCCTTGGTGCCTATAGTAGAAGAAGGACAGATATTGCTCAACGTTTACTCTGTAATTGCTGTAAGTCCAGAAAAATATCCCAATGCCAAAATCGAGATGGCAAATAATCTGGTAGATTTCCTTACTTCAACTGGAATACAGGAGCTAATCGGAGAGTATGGTGTGAAGGACTACGGAATGCAGCTATTTACGCCTTGTGCCGGGACAGAGCCGGGACAATAGCAAATCTTGAAGGAAAGGAGGCAGGTAGGAGCAATTGACTGAAATATGGCACGGCCTTACTAAGGCTATAGAACTCCTAATATCCCTCGACCCTGAGGTAATGGAGATAGCTGGAAGGTCCTTGAGGATTTCGGGGACATCTTGTTTTCTGGCTTCTCTGATCTGCCTACCACTGGGGAGTCTAATACACTCCCACCACTTCCGTGGGAAAAGGGTCTTAATAAATATTATCCAGACGCTGTTCAGCGTGCCCACAGTTCTTGTTGGCTTGTTTGTTTTTGTGCTATTTTCCCGGGCCGGGCCACTGGGTGAGCTTGGCATACTTTTTACTCCCACTGCCATGGTGATTGGGCAGATGATATTAATCACTCCCCTACTGCTTGGTTTGACCATTTCCGCGTTGAGCGGTGTAAGTAAGGAGATTGTGGATACCGCTACCTCGCTTGGTGCCAGCGGCTTTCAGACCGTCTTGCTTGTGCTGAGGGAGGCAAGGTATGCTGTCCTGGCTGCTGTAATAATGGGTTTTGGCAGAGCTATATCGGAAGTTGGATGTGCTTTGATGGTCGGTGGAAATATCAGGGGAGCCACCAGGATCATCACCACAGCAATATCATTAGATACATCCAAAGGCGAGTTAGAGTTGGCAATAGCGCTAGGCATAATTCTTCTATTCCTGGCACTCATCATTAACATCGTCCTAAATAGGTTGCAGCAGAGGTGACGATGATGAAACCATTATCTCCAATAATCGAAGTTGTTGACTTGAGCCACAGCTATGGTGAGCGGGAGGTACTGCAAGGTTTGAGCTTAGGTATTGGCAAGGGTGAAGTTTTCGCCCTGATTGGCCCGACCGGGGCGGGCAAAACAACGCTTTTACGTATTGTAGACCTGCTGGAAGTTCCTGGTGCTGGGGAAATCTATTTTGACGGCAAATGCGTCCCCCGGTCAGGGAAACAAAGATTGGAGATACGTCGTCGGATGTCATTTATACACCAGAAACCTCAAGTATTTAATTTGAGTGTCTACGACAACGTTGCCTGTGGCTTAAGATGGAGGGGAGAGGGAAAGAACGGGATTGCTGAGAAAGTTGACCATATCCTGGAAATGGTTGGGTTAGAAGGCTATAAGAATAGAAACGCCCGGACACTTTCTGGTGGGGAGGCGCAGAGAGTAGCTTTAGCCAGGTCCCTGGTGCTCGAACCTGAGGTGTTGTTATTGGACGAGCCGACGGCTAACCTTGACCCTATTTCCACAGCAAAGATTGAGCAGTTAATTTCATATGTTGCCAGGCAACATAACACAACTATAATAATGGCAACGCATGATATGTCTCAAGGGCAGCAACTCGCTGACAGGATAGGGGTGCTTCTTGATGGCAGACTTGTCCAAACAGGCAATGTCACCGACATATTCCGTTCGCCCCAAAACGAAGAGGTGGCTCATTTTGTC
>JBGPRV010000190.1:0-2587 GCA_041489785.1 Dehalococcoidia bacterium
AACACCCTATAAGCCCCCGGCGCGTTCTGTTGAACATAGGCCTCAAAAACTTTAATGCCATAACGCCTGGTTAATGATTCATACTCGTGGGTTTGTAAGGATTTTGAGCGGAGATTTGTTTCTAAATATCTTAGAGTTTTCCTTACTTGTCTCTGTACGTACTTAAGGGATGGGTTATTCTCAATGATTGTTAGTTGCTTATCGGCTTCAAGCGTAAAACGTAGCTCACGGTGCGTCATTCACGTGCTTTGCAAATGAGCCACGATTTATTGTTTTCCCGTTTAGTGACTCACGTATGCCTCTATCGATCGAAGCTAAAATATCTTTATTTTCAAATACCCATAACTCGGAAGCAGGTATGCTTGCCTGCGGGTCCAGTATTATCTGCCCAAGGCTATTATGATATATGAAATAGGTAATACCTTCTTGCACTACTGTTTTGGGCAAAACCACTCGCTTCCTGGAATCCGGCATGACAGGCTTGCCCACTCTTACTAGATTCTGGTCTTTTATTATGGTTGCCATCTTATTTCCCGTTACATATTGATTAGTTGCCATGTGGGTTGAACCCATTTTGCACCATTTCCCACTATCTTCACCATTATCATAACATATGCCACAATTCTGTCAAGTCCATGTGGTGGTCGACTGCGTAGGTATTCTGGGGCAATAACACCTGATTTTTGGCAGGCCTGATTGGTATGGTTTCGCTGGAATTCAGGAGCAACAAAACGCTACTTTGTGCAGAGGCTACAACCGGGATTGTGGGGACACAATAACATAGAACTTTTGCCGTTCAGTGTGCGTGTTTGAGGTAACAAAACAAGTAAGTGTGCAATTTCACCGTCAGGTATACCCTGGGCCTCTGCGCCTCGCCGCCTCATTGCCCAGACAGCCAGTGGCCACTGAAGCAAGCGCCAACAAGCCTACTATGGCCGCCTTCTCGACCGGAGAAAGCTCAGTTCAGCGTCTTTTTGTCAAGGCAACTCACTTTCTACGCACGAAGAAAATCACCAGCCCCAGTACTACCACCGCCCCTATAATCCCGCCAATTAGCAGCCAGTTGATTGATGGTTTCTCCTCAAAGTTAGCGGTGATGGAATAGTCACCGTTCATGGTAATGTTGGTTGAGGCAGCATCAACATGGACTATGGCGTCCACATCGCCAGTCCAGTTGACAAATCGATAGCCTTCTTCAGCCTCGGCGACCAGGTTGACCACCGTGCCGCAGTCATAGGGGAACGTACCTTCTCCTGGGGTGGTTACCGAGCCGCCGGTTGTGCTGTCTGTGGTAAAGTTGTAGCTTATCTTAGCAAAGTTGGCGGTGATGAAGTAGTCGCCATTCATGGTGATAGTGGTCGTAGCGTCATTGGCATCAGCAATGGTGCCCACATCACCGGTCCACTCGACGAACTCGTAGCAGGCATCAGCCTCGGCCACCAGGTTGACCGCCTCACTCTCGCAATAGGCAAAAGTCCCCTCGCCGGGAGCGGTTACCAAACCGCCAGCAGCGCTGGAGACGGTGAGATGATATGACCCGGGGGGCTCGCTTGATAGGGTTTCCAGAATCCAGCTGCCGACACTGCACTGCCCATCGTCGTTATTTCCCGTGGCGACCACTGTGCCGCAGTCCTTAAGCCCCACCGTGTGCCAGCCCCCTGCGGCTACCTGGGTGATGCCCGTCCAACCACTGACTTTGCACTGCCCCTCGTTGTTCCTTCCCGTGGCGACCACGGTGCCGTCGTCCTTAAGCCCCACCGTGTGAGCGCGGCCTGCGGCGACCTGTGTGATGTTCGTCCAGCCGGCTACGTTGCACTGTCCCTCGTCGTTCTTTCCCGTGGCGACCACGGTGCCGTCGTCCTTAAGCCCCACCGTGTGAGCGTAGCCTGCAACGACCATGCTGATGTTCGTCCAGCCGAGGACATTACACTGCCCCTCAATGTTCCTTCCCGTGGCGACCACGGTGCCGCCACTCTCAAGCCCTACAGTGTGAGCTCCGCCTGCAGCTACCTGCTGGATGTCCGCCCAGCCGAGGATGTCGCACTGTCCCTCGTCGCTCTTTCCCGTGGCGACCACGGTGTTGTCGTTCTTAAGCCCCACCGTGTGCCAGTCGCCTGCAACGACCATGCTTATGTCGGTCCAGCCGCCGACGTTGCACTGCCCATCGTCGTTATTTCCCGTGGCGACCACGGTGCCACCCTCCTCAAGCCCCACCGTGTGACTAAAGCCTGCGGCTACCTGCTGGATGTCCGCCCAGTCATCAACATTGCACTGCCCATCGTCATTGTTTCCCGTGGCAACCACCGTGCCGTCGGGCCTAATCCCCACTGTGTGACGCCCGCCTGCAGCAATTGTGCACGACAGGTTCAGTACAATTATTATCAGAGCAACAGACAATAAGATCTTTAAGATCAACTTTCTAGTTTTCATTACTACCTCCCGTTATCCGTCATTCAAATTTTGCTGCGTGTGAGACTTTCCTTTCTTGTAAGCGTTTGTTTTCCTCAAATCTCGGCCCATGGCATGTCACCTCCTAGCTGTCAAGCCTCTATCACCAATCATCACCCCACCCGGGACAGACACAGGG
>JBGPRV010000191.1:0-2560 GCA_041489785.1 Dehalococcoidia bacterium
AAAAGGACTGGCGGTTTAACTGAGGCATTGAAAGGTGCTGATGTACTTATCTCCTATTCCAAGTCAGGGCCAGGAGTAATTTCGCCTGAGCAAGTCAAGTTAATGGCCAAGGATGCTATATGTTTCATTTGTGCCAATCCTATACCTGAAATCTGGCCCTGGGAAGCTAAAGAGGCAGGAGCTAAAATTGTAGCCACTGGCAGGTCCGATTTCCCCAACCAGGTAAATAATTCCATAGGCTTTCCCGCTATATTTCGTGGCGTTCTCGATGTCGGGGCAAAGACTATCACTGATGATATGTGTGTTGTCGCTGCCCGGTCATTAGCAAAATATGCCGAAGAGCGCGGCATGAATGAAGATAACATCGTACCAACAATGGGGGAGCCGGCAGCTTATGTTCAGGAAGCAGTAGATGTAGGAATGGAAGCTCAGAAGGAAGGAATTGCCTCGGTAAAAATCAGTCGCCAGGAATTGCGCAAGAGAGTTGAGTCCATGATAAATAGTGCTAAGGCAACTCATGATGCCTTAGTAAAAGCAGGTTGCATCCCTCCAGCGGTGACCGATTAAGCGCACCTGCAGGCTTGTATTGAAGCCTGTTCAGAAAGTCTTAAATGATGTCGAGAGGGCTGTCTTTTTTAGTATGGTGCTATTGTCCTTTGTTTTGCCAAGTTATTATAACTAATGCTGATGGAAATGGATCAATCCTCCAACGTGACAAATCTGTTGGCAAGGTCTGCCGCCGCTGGGAGTGACTGCATCCAGAACGCCTTGTTCTCAGGGTCTCCGGCACCGAACAGGTGATCATACTTTATTCTATCTTCAGCGGTTGGCAGACGCTCGATGGTACGAACAGCCAACTCACGCAGTTGGCGAGCATTGGCCAGGCGTGAATTAAGTGCCACATAATACAGGCTGAGCTTCTCCACCCCCTTGATTTCTCTGCCTACCTCCCGTCCGGCCTGCCTGAACTGGCTAAGGACGACAAGCACCCGGTCTCCGAGGTTCATTGGCGGAATCTCAAACTCATTCCCGGCTGGAATACGGGTTATAAGGTCGGCACCTTTGGGCCGCGAAGCAATCTGCTTCTTCATCTCCACGAGGCTGGAGCCAGAACTACCTGTCAAGACGAAGATAAACTGTGCGCCTCTGTCAGCGCTGGCATCCAGGTATGGCAATAGCACCTCGTATGGCCAGATTTCCTGGGATTTGGCATCGACTTCATCTATTAAGCAGAGGCATGGCTTACTCTCGGCATCGAGCTGACCAAGGCTCGCGAGGAACTCCTCACGGCTACACTTGGCCAGGTTGCACTCTTGGTAACGAATGGTCTGTGGCAGTGAGGCCGCCACCTGTTGGACGAAGTAGGTTTTGCCGCTGCCTGGCGCAGCCCAGATAAGATAGTTTTCTCGCTTTCGGCTCGGGCGGTCAAATCCAGCTACAATCTTGTGTCGGACGTCCTTCAGAGTATTACGCACGGTCTCTTCATATCTGGTATAGTCACCGACAACGCGATATCGCGATAGGACGACCCAATCCAGTGTTCCGATTAAAGACCGTGCCTCCTGTGTCAAAGGGTCATCCACAGCCATGGCAAGGTCCGGCGTCACTGGTTGCTTGGACTCTACTAACTGACCACCAGTGACCGGGTCGCCAAGGAACTCGGCAATGGCACGCAGCACGGAATCCGGGTTGCCGAGCCAGGGAAAGTGGTCTCCTCCCTCCAGTGGGACGAAGCGGGCATTGGGGATCAAAGATGCCAGCTCTCTACCTAACCGGAAGGGCATGGCCCGGTCTTGCTGGCGATGGAGCACCAGTGTTGGAAGACGGAGCCCGGGAAGGAGCTGCACTATATCCCTTTTATATACCTCACATAGTAGCTGGGCAGCTGTCTCCGTGGTGGCACACTCACGCTGGCCCCTGGCGAACATTTCACGAGCAGTGGCATCGGCACCAGGCATGAAAATGTCAGCTAGCGCCCTGGAACCAATCCCCCAATGAGCACGGACCAGGGAAATTAGAGAGGATTTAACCTCCTCTGTGGTGATTGCTGGACCACGGGCATAAGCACCGTAGAGGATTAGATGGCTGACACGCCGGGGGTGTTTTGTTATATAGGCTATAGCAATAGAACCACCGCAAGAGTAGCCCAGTAATGCCAGGCGTTTCAGTTTGAGATGGTCAATAACCGTTTCCAGGTCCTGAAGGTCCGAATCCAGTGAGAATTCTGTCCGCGTCCGATCGGAGAGACCCGTCCCAGGCCTGTCGTAGCACACTAAAGTGTGATGAAGTGCCAACTTTTCCCAAAAACGGCGGTATACCGGTTCTTGCCAATTCAATTCTTGATGGCTCACCCACGGTGGCGGTATAACCAAGGCAAGCCCCTGACCCGCTATGGAATAAGCCAGACGCAAACCATCCGGGGCGGTGCAAAAACGAATCTGCTGCTCCAAAGTTGAAACCTCGTCCCAGAATTATCTACCAGTGAAGTTATCTTAAGCATATCCAATCTAATTGTCAAGACTGCGATACACGCCACATCCACGAAGCGAGCTAATCTCTG
>JBGPRV010000192.1:0-2518 GCA_041489785.1 Dehalococcoidia bacterium
CACTGTTTGAGACGACGGGACAACGAAAGCTTGAAAACCGGCTTTATCCAGGGATTGGGCTAACATCGCAGAAATCGAGTCTATGCGAGGATTTATAATTTGATACACGTAATACCAATAAGTATTCAGGGCAGCAATATTTTTATGATGGACCAGCGTATTTACAATGCCATCCGTAAGAACGAAGCCATGAGAAACAGCTCGTGGAAACTGGATGAGAAATTCTCCGCCCTGCTCGGAAATACGCTGTCGGGCAGGAGTAAGGTCAGCTATACCGAAGTAAGTTGCCCCCATGTCCTTAGCCAAATATTCTAGCTTGCCTCTAAGATTTCCTTTACCCCTATCTTTCATAGCTAACTCCTGTGTGTAAGTATAGCACAGCAAAGCTTCCCGACCTCAATTTTATTCTCTCCCGTATCGAAATTACTAACGTTTAGGAGGGGGTTGTTAAATTACCTCCTAACTCTACGATATTTGCTATAATCAAGGCAGATTTACAGAAATGAAATAGAGTACAGACCAGAAAGAGGAGGATAAAACATGGCTACGAAACCAGTTGTAATCAGGTTCTTTGCCCCGGTGATTGATGCCACGGTCAATGCCCTGATGAGTGCCGTTGATCAGAAAATGAAGCAAGGGATAAAAGATTTCATCATTCTTATCTCTTCGCCGGGCGGCTCTGTTGATCACGGTTTAAGCGCATATAACTATTTGAAGGGGTTGCCTGCGTCCATAACTACGCACAATTTCGGCAGCGTGGACTCAATAGGCATCGTCCTCTACTGTGCCGGTTCGAAAAGGCTGTCAGTACCCCAGGCGAGATTCCTATTTCACGGCGTCAGTGCACAGTTTAGAGGGGAACAGAATTTAGATGAGAAACTGCTGGAGGAAAGGTTAAAGGGGTTGAGGATTGATATGGAGAACATTGCTAAGGTAATCGCAGCCAATACGGGTAAAAGTGCCAAAGATGTTACTGATGCCATGCTCGAGAGGATAACTTTAAATCCAGAAGAAGCGCGGTCCTGGGGCCTGGTGCACGAAATCAAGTCGGAGTTATTCGGAGAAGGAAGCGAAGTAATTGCCATACAGGCTCAACAACAACCACCACCACAACTGCCGAAGCTGTGACAAGGTTTTCCGGAGGCTGAGATGAATATTAGACAGACCTTGGAAGATACTGCCAGCGAAATCCCACACAAAGAAGCCATTGTTCTTGGTGCTCAGAGGATTACTTATGGGGAACTGGATGAAGCTTCTAACAGAGTAGCCAATGCCCTCCTGGAGCTGGGGATGGAAAAGGGTACGCATGTGGCTATCTTGATGTCCCATAGCCCTGAGTGGGTCATCAATTATTTCGGGGTCATTAAAGGTGGAGGTGTAGCTGTGCTACTCAACACTGCACTTAAAGCGCCTGAACTTGATTCTTTGCTGCTAGACTCCGACTCGGAAATCCTGATAACCGAGAAGGAATTTTCTCAAATGATTTCCTCAGTTTTGCCTCACATTCCTTTACTAAAGCACGTAATTGAAGTTGATGCAGATTCTTACACCAGGATGGTAGCTAACAGCTCTTCCATATCACCGGCTATCGATATAAAAGACGAGGACGAAGCTACTATAATTTACACCTCTGGCGTCCTGGGGAGGCAAAGAGGGGTGGTACATACACATGCTTCCCTTATGGGAACTCCCCCCATAGTTTCCGCAGCTATACAGCGGAGGAAAGAAGATACCATCATAGACCCTGCTCGTTTCTCCCATCTTTTTGGCTTATGTGAGGTTCTTCTTGGTTCGTTTATCAAAGGCTCTACCATCGTAGTTATCCCTAATTTCACTCTCAGAGTTGTTCTAGAGGCTGTGGAAAAGGAGAAAGGAAGTATTATCTTTGGCGTTCCTGCCATGTACAATGCCCTGGCGATGATGCGAGACGAAGTTTTGAGAGAATATAACCTAAATTCGCTGCGAATAGCAGTTACCGCTGGGGCCAAGTCCTTTCCCAAGCTAATGGAAAATTTGGAGGACAAGTTCGGGTTATCCCTTTATGAGGTATATGGTCTCACGGAAGTTTCAGCCGTTTCCATAAGCACCTTTAACAGCCGTAAACTGGGGACTGTGGGCAAGCCAATTTGCCGCCTTAAGATACTGGATGACAGCGGCAAGAAAGTTCCCAGGGGCGAAATAGGGGAAGCTGTGTTCAATGCCCCTTGGGCGATGAAAGGATACTATAAAGCACCTAAACTCACAGCTCAAGTCCTTAAGGATGGCTGGTTTTATACCGGAGATTTAGTCAGGATGGATGAAGAGGGCTACCTGGAATACGTAGAGAAAAAATCGTTCATAATAGTCACGTCTTCTGGACTTAAGGTTGGTCCGTCAGAAGTTGAATTTGTGTTGCTGAGCCACCCTAGCGTAGCTGAGGCAGTCTATGTAGGTATTGACGATGGCTATGGAGGACAGATACCAACGGCCTTTGTGGTACTCAAAGAAGGGCAAAGCGCTACTTCAGAGGAACTAGCCA
>JBGPRV010000193.1:0-2512 GCA_041489785.1 Dehalococcoidia bacterium
ACTACCTCCACAGAGAAGGTTACCCTATTGGGCTTCCTGAGGGGATCGCCAAATTTATTAAGCCCCGTTTCATCCCAGGGCATATTGTGGCCTAATAGTTCCAATAGGCCCTTAACATCCCTCGGGTCTTCTACTATCACTTCGAAGGGAAGCTGATGTGATAACCCTGCCAATTGGCTACTATTTAGCTTTATTCTCATTTTCTAATTTATATTTTTGCTGGTTATAGCTATCACCACAGCGGGTGATGGGATTCGAACCCACGACGTCTTACTTGGGAAGCAAGCACTCTACCGCTGAGTTACACCCGCAATTAACTATCTATATTATCAAATGGAATGAGCGCTGATGTCAAGGATGGATTACTCTAGTGGTATAAGTGTCAACAGTTTTTTGGCAATTTCGGGATATTTGGCAATGAAGAGTAATTCATCCTCGACCAGTGGTTTTTGCGCCTCCACGTTGGCATATCTTGCTAATTCCAGAATTTCTTCAGCTTGCGCAGTATCCTCAAAGGTTACCGCCATCCGGCCCATTATATGTTTGAAGCCAGATATTCCGGTATATTCTCCAGAGCATATCGCCCTGCCGGTCTCTACAAGCTCCGGTTCACCTCTACCTACTTCATCGAAGCTGTATAGCTCGTAATTTTGAGGGTCTTTTAATACTCCGTCGGCGTGGATGCCAGAACTATGAGCAAAGGCATTGACTCCGACGCCTGGCTGATTTATGGGGATGGGGACCTCAAAAGCATAGCTGGCAAATCTGCTTATTTTCCAGGCTTTTGTCAGGTTTATGGGCTTTTCCAGTTGATATTTTCCCGCGAATCCCTTGGATTTGGTGATGGCTAGAGCTGTGGCGACGAGGTCAGCATTGCCGGCTCTTTCTCCAATTCCATTGACTGTGGTGTTGATGTAAGCATCTTGCCCACCGTCTATAGCTCCTTTAGCCCCGGCAAGGGAATTAGCCACAGCCATTCCCAGGTCGCCATGACAGTGGAGCTCAATAGGCATTCCGACATTCTCCGCTAGCGTTTTGGCGCTCTCGTAAATGGTAAATGGGTTGTCATAGCCCAGGGTATCACAATATCTAAGCCGTTGAGCGCCATGTTCCTTAGCTGCCAAGCCGAATCTAACTAAAAAATCTATTTTAGTTCGGGAGGCATCCTCAGCATTTACACCTATGCTTTCAGCTCCATGGGCGCGAGCCGCTTCTACAGCATCGACCATCATGCTTGCGACATCTTCTCGGCTCTTGGCACCCAGAAATTTGCCTTGAATCATTTGGTCCGATGTGGAAATAGAGAGATTGAGGTGCTTAATTTTTGGGACAAGATTGAAGGCTTTTTCCACATCAACCACGACTGCCCTTAGCCACCCTCCTAACCGAATGGGTTTCAGGACGCCCACCTCAGCTAATTCCAAGTTCGCCTGAAGGTAAAACGATTCGTGTCTCGTCGTAGGGAAACCAAATTCAGACTGGAAGACCCCCATTTCGTTGAGGTACATATTTATCATGGTCTTTTCCAGTTTGGATAGACCGAGGCGTGCAGTTTGAACGCCATCGCGATTGGTAACATCTATGAGATAAATCTTGGCCATCTTTGCCTCCCAGATGGATGGATTTAATAAAGATAGCATTATTCTTGCAGGTTATCAAATTTTGGCTCCGTTAATGTTCTGCGATTTTAGCTACCTTAGAAAATCTGGCATGACTACACCTGTGTGGCATCTTTTTATCCTCGTCTTCTAGCGTAATTTAAAACTTCCTTTGTTTTCATCCTTTAGATTATACTAACGGTGATGATGGCTAGAACAATAGAATGGCTTGATGACAAGCTAAGGATACTGGACCAGAGCAAGCTTCCAGGGGAACAAATCTTCATCGACCTGGCTAATTACCACGATGTAGTTCTAGCTATTAAGGAAATGAGGGTTCGCGGGGCACCAGCCATCGGGGTCGCTGCTGCCTACGGCATAGCTCTGGGGGCATCAGGTATTAAAGCAGCA
Organism: Dehalococcoidia bacterium; assembly: GCA_041489785.1. Lineage (GTDB taxonomy): Bacteria > Chloroflexota > Dehalococcoidia > GIF9 > AB-539-J10 > RBG-13-51-36. The sequence continues at coordinate 2,010 of JBGPRV010000193.1, forward strand.
AACAAGGATGAATTTCTCGCCCAATTGAATCAGGTCATGCAAGCTTTTGCTGCCTCCAGGCCTACTGCAATCAACCTCTTTCAAGCTATCAACAGGATGAAGAAAGCTGCCAGGGGAGATGGCGTTACTGAAATTAAAAAGTCGCTTATCAATGAAGCAAAGCGGATTCACCAGGAAGAAATAACCGCAACCAAGCAGCTCAGCCAGCTAGGAGCTGAGCTTATCAAAGATGGTTCTACTCTGCTTACTCATTGTAACGCCGGTACTTTAGCCACCGCCGGCTATGGCACTGCCCTGGGTGTAATCAAAGCTGCTAAGGAACAAGGAAAGAAAGTGAGCGTCTTTGCCACGGAAACTCGTCCCCTTCTCCAGGGAGCCAGGCTCACTACCTGGGAACTAATGCAAGAGGGCATCCCGGTGACTTTGATTACCGATTCCATGGCTGGCTATTTTATGCAGCAGAAGAAGATAGACTGTGTCATTGTGGGCGCCGACAGAATTGC
>JBGPRV010000194.1:0-2510 GCA_041489785.1 Dehalococcoidia bacterium
TCAAGCTCAATTTGGTTGCCATAGTAAGCAATCATCTGTTGTAAAATATTTTCAGCATCTCGAAGGCTCCCGGTAGCAGCACGAGCAATAAGCTCTAAAGCACCAGGCTCGATGTGAATCCCTTCCTTCTTGCATATTAGCTGGAGTTTATCCATTATCTCGGTTTGACGCAGGCGATGGAAATTAAACCGCTGACATCTCGATATTATGGTGGCTATCACCTTGTGCGCTTCGGTGGTAGCTAAAACAAAGATTACATGTGGCGGTGGCTCCTCCAATGTCTTCAACAAGGCATTGCAAGCCGCCTCGGTAAGCATGTGGACTTCATCTATAATATATACCTTGTAGCGAGCAAGGCTAGGGGCGTAATTTGCCTTTTCTCTCAGGCTGCGGATTTCATCAATGCCACGATTGCTGGCGGCATCTATCTCTATTACATCCAAAGCCCTGCCCTCAGTGATTGAACGGCACATATCGCAGGCATTGCATGGCTCGCCACATGCTTGATTAGGACAGTTGACTGCCTTGGCTAAGATGCGTGCCATGCTGGTTTTGCCTGTACCTCGTGGACCGCAAAAAAGATAAGCATGAGCTATTTTCCCGCTCTCCACAGCATGACGCAGAGTCTGAGTCACAGGCTCTTGTCCCAGCACCTCACTTAAGGTTTGTGGCCGCCACTTGCGGTAAAAAACCTCAGAACCCATATACCATTATTATACACCCCTCCACCCAATCCCCAAAGGAGATTTTTGTGCCAAATCACGGGTAAAATATCAATTTTTTACAGCACACATAGCAGCTTATAGTACAAGGGCGTAAAAGTAGCAGAATTTCCCGCGACAGAACTCAATAGCGGCGACACTCAAGGGCTAGCCGTAATTGCCTGATTTATCAGGCTTGGGGCACCGTGTCCTTAAAAACTCTATTTGTTGGCTTGCTTCTCAGCCCAATTACCTGCCAGGGGAACCTTCCACATCTTGCCCTGGTACGCCAGAAGCATGAGAGCAATCGCCAAGCCGAAAGCTATCACCCAGACTATAATGCCCAGGACATGTGCAAAGTTCCATAGCCCGAACGAAAAGAGAGACACTGCGATGGCACCAAGGATCGACAGAATAATCTGAACCACAGTCAGCGCACCAAAGGTTATAATGGATTGCCAGGCATGGAATTTAACAAATTTACTCTTCTTCTCCAGCACTACGAAGACTATTCCCCCTATCCACGCAAGTGGAAGGCCTACATAGCAAAGAAGCCCGGCTACATTGGCTGTCATACCTGTGCTACTCTCCGCTTCTGGTTTAGCTGCACCTTCAGTTGGCGTTGTCACAACACCAAGCCCAGCGCCGCACTTGGAGCAAAACTTAGCCCCCTCAGGATTTTCCGTACCACATTTAGAGCAGAACATATTCACCTCCTTACATTAAATCTATATCACATATCAGGGCGTGTCAATAGCTGCAGCCTCTGAAGCTCAACCTAAAATTGTCAAAACACCCTCGCGAATCATCTTCACAGCAATAGCAGCTAAAAGTAACATAACTATTTTGGATACAGCGTTCGCGCCGGTACGTCCTAAGAAATTTACAATTCGGTCAGCTTGTTTGAAAAGTACCCATTGTATCGCTAGATTAAGAATAAAGGAAGACAGCACAATGGGGATACGATACTTGCCAATAAGCAATAGCAAGGTAGCAAGTACCGCTGGCCCGACAACCAGAGGAGTGCCCAAAGGTACAACGCCTACCGTCTCGGAGGCTGATAAATCCTGGTTTTCTACAATCTTACCGGTGATTAAATACCTGATGGCCAAAATCAGCAAAATGATGCCACCAGCCATTAAGAAATCAGCCACCTCAATACCTAAAAGCAAAAAGATAACTTTGCCAACAGCAACAAATCCCAGACCTACACCAAGGGCAGTAAGTGTAGCCAAATTTACTGTCTGTCTACGACGCGTAGCCCCTACTTCTTGCGTCAAAGCAAGAAAGATAGGCAAATTCCCCACGGCATCCATGGCAAAGAAAAGAGGGACGAAGGTCAAAGCTAATTCTCGAATAATCTCCATCATCCCACCTGAAATCCTACTTTCTCAATTCTCAACTCAAATCCGTTTATAATTCGTAGTTTGGATTTTGTATTTCCCCAAAGGGGCTAAAGCTGATTTCGCAGGATTTCATCGTGCCGGAAAACCCAGGTGGCCGAAGCCACGCTATCATCTTCGTCTAAGCCCATTAGCCTGGCTCCCCGTCCGTTCCTGCTTTGGATTGAGACCTGCTCCATAGGAATGTTCACCACGTTGCCCTTGACTGATAACATCACCAGGGAGCCTTGTGAGGGAACAAGCTTGGATACAGCTAGATTACCCGTTTTCGGGCCAACCCTATAAGCCCTCACTCCCTTGCCTCCCCTATTGTGAACAGGATAATTTTTTATCGGGGTCAGCTTGCCAAAACCTTTTTCGGTCACTGTGAGCACATAAGCGTCGGGAAGGACAATGCCCATACCAA
>JBGPRV010000195.1:0-2490 GCA_041489785.1 Dehalococcoidia bacterium
TACCCTATGTGATGTTCTTCTTCGCCGCGACCGGAGGGATGATTGGAGTGGCGATGCAGGCAGGCAAACGATGGACTAGGCTGACTTGTGCTATCTTCCTTATTATGGCAGTGCTAGCTTTCGTTCAGCGCGGAATAACTGGCCTCTAGTCAACCCAACCGTTGGGATTCGGAACAAACTAGTCTGGTAAAAACGCTCTAGAATTCTCCCCGTTACTTCTTAAAACATCACAACATGAGTAATTGTGTAGTTGAAATGGGGAAGTCTAGTATTCTGGGGACATAATACCTGATTTGTAGTAGGCTTGATTGGCATGGTGTCCCTGAAATTCGCCGCGTACTCTCTTATTATGGACAAAAAGGCAAGTTGCCTAAAAAGATGGGTACTATGCTTGACATGCCATTCAGGTAAATCACTCTAGATAGCCCTTGAGCTTTCGACTGCGGGAAGGATGACGTAACTTGCGCAGAGCCTTGCCTTCAATCTGTCGTATTCTTTCCCGAGTTACACTGAATTCTTTACCCACCTCTTCCAGGGTTCGAGCACGTCCGTCACTAAGGCCAAACCTAAGCTGCAGCACCTTTTTTTCGCGCTCGGTAAGGTCATCGAGCACTTTGTCTATTTGTTCTTTGAGTAGCTGCTGTGAAGTGGCTTCAGTTGGTGTTAAACTGGCGTGATCTGCAACAAAGTCGCCTAACAGACTATCACCATCTTCGCCAATGGGCATGTCTAGCGACATCGGCTGACGGAAAAACAAGGCCATGACCTCTTCTACTCTTTTTGGCGACATATCTAGGGGGCCGCCAATTTCTTCGTAACTTGGCTCGCGTCCAAGTTCTTGAACTAACTGCCGCATTGTGCGTAATAGCTTGTTAATTGTTTCTACCATGTGTACCGGAATGCGAATGGTACGGGATTGGTCAGCTATAGATCGAGTGATACCTTGCCTGATCCACCAGGTGGCATAGGTACTGAACTTGTAGCCTCTTCTATACTGAAACTTCTCTATAGCTCGGAGGAGGCCAATATTCCCTTCCTGGATAAGATCAAGGAAGGGCATGCCACGCGCGATATGCCTCTTAGCTATGCTAACCACCAGGCGCAGGTTTGCTTCAGTGAGGTGCCTTTCTGATGCTTCTGCTTCGGTCCTCACCTTTTCAAAGTAAGCTTTGAACTCACTGCTATGATAATCGAGTTGAGACAGGAACCCGTTGTTAGTCAGGAGAGTCTTTAGTTTTCGCCATGAAGTTTTATCTCTAGCCAGGAGCTCTAGCAATTGCTGGGGCAAAAGTTGACTGTTTATGGAAAGATTTACTATGGCTTCTTCGTCCGCAGTGGTTCCTTTGTCTATTCCCTCAGCGATTGCAGCTATTAGCAATGGATCTATAACAACGTCGATGGCGGAGCGAAATTCAGGATTCTTGATCGTCTCTACCACATTGCTGGAGGGTTCGATACCAATACGCTCCTCAATAATCTGAGCAACGGGATATGCCTTGGATAATTGGAAAATTACGTGAATAACTATGTCAACGGGTGAAGGGAATTTCTTATATTTCCTGAAGTGGTTATACTCGATCCTTTCCACGTATCTACCCAGCTCTATCTTCCGGGATAATACCTTCTCTTCGTGAGCTGTAAGCAGTGCCACCCTGCCGACTTCCTGAAGATACATACGAATTGAGTCGTCAATTACATCGTATTCCCCTGGTGCTGCCGGAGGTTTGCTCTCTTCAGCTTCCTCGGGAGGGAATTCTTCGATTTCTTCTTTCTCGTCAACTTCCTCAACTATGGCGCTGACATCTTCAACTCCGGCTTCATCGCTGGGTAAGCCTTCAGCCAATATCTCATCACTATCCAGGTTGATGTTTTTCCCTTTAGCCATTGTTATTTCTCTTCTTTGAGGAAGACCTCCTGAAGTTGTTGCCCGGAATTTGTGGTTGTGCTAATTTGTTGGGGGAAATTCAGCCCTTGCCTTGCCAGACCGCCTCCCAGTCGCTCTTATTGTAGCACAACGTCCGTAGTTTGGGAAGATTGTTCACTCCCTCAGTAGACCAGCTCCGTCATGTCTCTTGAATCTCTCACCAGTTCTGGTTGGAGAGGAGGCATCTCTCGGCAACGAAAAGTTATGTCGCAACTATTCTCCACGAGACGCTAGTGGCTTTGGCTTCAAAGAGATTGCACGAAAGTCAGAAAAGTGCAACGGCGATTCGGTGCATCACACATTCCGCCCTTTTGTGCAGTGAAAAACCTCCTTAAGGTATTCCGGGGACATAATACCTGACTTGTAGCAGGCCTAATTGGTATTGGGTCGCTGGAATCCTCGCCCCACCGGCGTGTCATTGCGAGCCCCGACTTGTCGGGGCGTGGCAATCTCGTTGCAAAGCTGGACTGAGAAACCTCGCTTAGAGATTGCTTCCTCGTTGTTGCTCCTCGCAATGACGAAAAAATAAGTGGTACTAACCTCCTAGTACGTACGGGGACTTGACA
>JBGPRV010000196.1:0-2488 GCA_041489785.1 Dehalococcoidia bacterium
ATGGAGCGATGCAGATTGGCCAATTCAGCGGTTCCGTCAACTATGAGCCCAATAGCCTAGCCGGTGGTATGCCTAAGGAGGTTTCTGAGGAGGGCAAATCACGAGTATACACGCTTGATGGTGAAGTAACTCGTCAAAAGATAAGTTTAACAAATGATTTCGCTCAAGCTGGAGAGAGATATCGTTCCTTAAGCAAGAGGGACCGGGAACATCTCATAGATAATCTAATCGCGGACCTGATGCACATTAATAAACCAATCCAGCAGCGGGTGATTGATAACCTGAGTAAGGCTGACCCAGAGCTAGGGTGGGGCGTAGCAAAGGGTCTAAAACTACAAAAGATAAGGTAATATCATTACCTATGGTGGAGCTGAGGGGATTCGAACCCCTGACCTCCTGCTTGCAAAGCAGGCGCTCTCCCGACTAAGCTACAGCCCCAACATCAATTATTGTATCAAATACTGTGTGGTAGCAAAAGCTTTATGCTATTGAGTTTATGGAATAATTGCTATACTAAACAAATTGGATACATAGATGGTGAACATAACCTTCTTAACGGCTCTCGCCGCAGGGATTCTATCCTTTTTATCACCTTGTATTTTACCGCTGGTTCCGGTATATCTGGCCAATATAGCTGGGGCATCAGTTCTTACCCCAGCCCTTGCTGACCGAAGACATATTTTACTCCATACTATCAGCTTCATAGTCGGTTTTTCTGTGGTTTTCATCGCTTTAGGAGCTTCTCTTGGCTTATTGGGGGCTGTGGTGCCGCAAGAAGTGTTGGAAAAAGTAGCTGGTGTACTGTTAATCGTGTTCGGCATATTCCTGGTGGCTGCTACTAAAGTGCCATGGCTCAATTATGAGAAACGCCTTGACTTTGCCAGGGCTAAAGGTACAGGCTATCTTAGGTCTCTGTTAATAGGAGTAATATTCTCCCTGGGCTGGATTCCCTGTGTTGGCCCAATTCTGGGGGGCATACTAACCCTAGCAGCGAGCTCACAAACAGTGTGGCAGGGAGTTTATCTTTTACTTGGTTATTGTTTAGGGTTGGGGCTGCCTTTCATCGCCGTGGGGCTAGCGTTGGGGACAGCGTCACGATACATTAGATGGCTCAGCCGCCATGCCTTTGTCACCTCTATAGTAGCCGCGGTATTGCTTATCAGTGTAGGAATTCTGATGTTGACCGGTTACCTGGAGTATCTCAGCGGGCTTGTGCCAGGAGGTTACTAACATGGCTAGTAGAGTATCAATAAAGATAGCCCTGATTATCCCGATTCTTGCTCTACTTGGAGTGGTTGTGAGTTGCAGTTCCTCCAGCCCGTCACAGGCACCGGATTTCACGTTGCCTACCTTGACAGGGGGTAACATAACCCTGGCCGAGCTAAAAGGGACTCCAGTTGTGCTTAATTTTTGGTCTATTTCGTGTTCCTATTGCAGGCAGCAATTGCCCTACCTTGAGAACGTGGCCCAACAAGCCGAAGGACAGATCGAGGTCATAGCCATTAATATGGTTGACAGTGCTGCAAGTGTGCAGAACTTCTTCGGCGACTACGAACCAACCATGACAGTAGCCCTGGATGAAAACAGAGAAGTCTTCGTGAATTATTGTCAGAATTACGATAACTCACGAGGGTATATTCCGTTCACTTTGTTCATCGATGGCGAGGGCATGGTGCAGTACAAGAGAATCGGTGCATTTACCAGTGAGGAGGCGTTGTGGAATGCTCTGCACGACGTTTTTGGAATTACTATTCCTTGAATTTCCTGAAGACAAGGGTGGCATTGATCCCGCCAAAGCCAAAGGAGTTGGAAAGAGCTATATTTACCCCCCTCTTTCGGGCGACATTGGGGACGTAATCTAAGTCGCATTCGGGGTCCGGGGTATTATAATTTATGGTAGGCGGTATGAGACCATCCCTGATGGTAAGAACGGTGAAAATGGCTTCTACCCCGCCGGCTGCCCCCAGTAAATGACCAATCATAGATTTATTGGAGCTTATGGACACCTTTTTGCTGTGTTCTCCTAAGGCTGCCTTTATAGCTTTGGTCTCTGATACGTCATTGATAACGGTAGCCGTTCCGTGAGCGTTAATATACTCAACATCGCTAGGCGAGATAGCGGCGTCACTCAAGGCCAGCTTAAGACACCGTGCTTGATTTTCCCAGTCAGGCTCAGTTATATGAAAGCTATCGATGTTGGAGCCATAGCCAATAAGCTCGGCATAGATTTTAGCCCCTCTTAGTATGGCTGACTCCATTTCCTCCAAGATAACAACCCCGGCACCTTCTCCGATTATAAAACCATCACGGTCTTTATCAAAGGGACGACTCGCCTTCTCGGGCTCATTATTCCTTCGGGACAGGGCTCTCATTTTGTCAAATCCAGCAATGGCAATGGGGAGAATGTAGGCATCACTCCCTCCGGCAATCATGGCATCTGCTTCGTCATATTGAATAAGCCTGAAAGCATCACCAATACAATTGTTTC
>JBGPRV010000197.1:0-2469 GCA_041489785.1 Dehalococcoidia bacterium
CACTAATTTACGGGGAGCTTACCTGTGCACCAAGTTTGCCCTGAAGTCTATGATGAGGCAGGAGTGGGGACGCATTATTAGCATAGCTTCAGTAGTCGGGAGAGTAGGGAATGCCGGACAAAGCAACTATGCTGCTTCCAAAGGGGGAATCATTGCTTTCACCAAAAGCATAGCTCGAGAGGTAGGTTCCCGCAATATAACTGTCAATGCCGTGGCCCCGGGTTTCATTATTACCGGGATGACAGATAAACTACCTTCGGAAAGAAAGGAGGCTCTACTGGCGATGATTCCGTTGCAACGCTTTGGCCAACCTGAGGATGTGGCTGAATTGGTAGCTTTTTTAGCCAGTAATAGAGCTGGCTATATCACGGGACAGGTCATCACTGTAGATGGCGGAGCATTTCCTTAATCAATCGCTTTTGCAAGATGACAATCTAATGCTGCTATGGTTTTGCGAGATATCTAACCATATGCCAATATCAAGAGGGTATTGACAAAAAATTTCTTTATGTTCATAATACATCGCATTACGATACAAAGGTATATAAGGTATAATCTGGGTTTTGTCCTTTTCTATTCAATGCTTCTATTTCCAGGGAAGGGCGATATTTCCCACAGCAATCACGTGTTGACAAAATCTTGGAGCAGCGACTTTTGATTCGGAGGTATTGACAAGAAATTTCTTTGTATTCATAATACATCGTATCGCGATATAGAGAATGGTTTTGCTAAACACGAAGAAAGATATAAATTGGGGCATATGTGCTCAGTTTTGTACTCACATTATTTGTCATAGTGAGGTAGCATGAAGCTATTAGTGCCAACGAATTGGGATCCAGATCTGATATTGCCATTAAGCAAGCTGGAAGCTGATGTACAACTATATGGCGTATTGCCGACCTCAATGATAGGCAGTGGGGGATCGGGTCCTGATAACGTCCGCATGGTGGAAAATCAGGCAGAGGAATACATTGAAAAGGCTCACTCAGCAGGTTTGAAGTTTGACTATCTCCTAAATGCTCCTAGTATGAGTAATATGGAGTGGGATGAGAATACCCATCAAGAATTGCTAATGCATCTTGATTGGATCAGCAGTGTTGGTGCGGATAGCGTCACAGTAACCATCCCTTATCTGGTTGAGCTTATAAAGCGGCAATTTCCGCATCTTAAGATAAGGGTGTCAACCATTGCTCATGTGAACAGCGTTGCTAGAGCTAAATCGGTTGAATCCTTAGGCGCCGATTCTATTACTCTGGACATTAACGTAAATCGGGACTTTACGTTGCTCAAGGCTATCAGGAAAGCAGTTAGTTGCGAACTCACTGTACTAATGAATAATCTCTGCCTATACCAGTGCCCCTACGAATATTATCACCATGATGGCCTGGGGCACGCCAGTCAGAGTTATAACTCGCTCAGCGGCTACTATGTAGACTATTGTGTAATCCGTTGTAGTCTAGACAGGCTCTGTGATATTTCTCAAATCATTAAATGCCGCTGGGTAAGGCCCGAGGATATTCATGTTTACGAAGAGATAGGTATGGATATGTTCAAAATCAGTGGCAGGTCAATGTCCGCCGAACGAATTTTGCAGGCTGCCACAGCGTATTCATCACGTCATTATCAAGGGAACCTATATGATATTTTGAACATCATTACTCCGAAAATTGGATTTATTAATTCTGCTTTACCGGGCGTACAAAACAATGTTATTGAGCCACCGCCCAAATTCTATATCGATAACCAGGCCCTGGAAGGTTTTATGGATTTCTTCGGGAAGCAAGATTGCCTATCCGGGTGTAGCCAGTGCAATTATTGCCAACGAATAGCCAACAAAGTTATACAGTTTGATCGTAATGAAGTAGACGAATACATAGCCATGCTCAATGCATCTTTAGATAAGCTATCCAGTAGCAGAATGTTTAAAGTTAAAGCAGGAGTAAAAAAACACCTGCATTAATAAGCAAGACGTTCAAAATACCGTAACAGATAAGTTTGCCCTAAAAAAGTGTCCTTTTCTATTTCTGAGTTGTGAGCCAGCGCTCATGAACAGTTTTCCCAGAAACCGCTTTGCTTCCCGAGCACACCTGAGGTTTATGCAATTACAGTCTTATCATCCTTTATATCAACGGAAGGTGATATAAAGGGACTAGTGAGCACCATTATATTATGAGAGTCTGTATCAATTTAAATATAGATTGGGGGTGTACACTACATTATTCAATTTAGAAAAAGGTTGCTTCGCTAGTTGACAGCCTAATTACCTTGTGTTAAATTACTAAGTTGGTGTCTACTAGAAGGTAAAGACTCAGAGAGTTATAAAAGCCGGCTGGCTGAAGCCGAGCAAATTTTTCCTGGAGTAGACCGGCAAGTAACCAGACGGCTTTTTGATTGCCTAAAATAGGAGAGTATAAGAATGCCGACAGTTAGTCAACTTGTTCGTAAAGGGAGGCAGAAGCTGGGAAATAA
>JBGPRV010000198.1:0-2451 GCA_041489785.1 Dehalococcoidia bacterium
AAAACCTGCTGGCTACGAGAAAACGGACGTCCCATTACTAAAGAGGCAGCCATGGCAAAATTGTTCTGTTCCGAGGTTATGCGCCGCTGTGTCCATCACGCAGTGCAACTTCACGGAGGGTACGGGCTGATGAAGGATTATAAAGTCGAGAGATTATATCGGGATCAGAGGATTCTGGAGATCGGCGAGGGAACGTCGGAAATACTACGCATCGTGATTGCTCGTAACATTGGCGTGTCGGGAAGGGCAATCTAGAAGGAAGGGCACCATGAAAAAAGAGAAGGCAAAACGCAAGACTTCTGCCAGATTGAGTCCGGCTAAGAGTAAGGCGGCGAGGCATGATGATTTTCTCACCGACTCGGCTAACATCGCCCGTGTGGAAGAGGGGGATCGGGGAAAAGAATCTGTGGGCGATCGGATTCGAAGAGTTCGAGAAATGCGGGGGCTTACCATTAGGGATCTCAGTAGCCGAACTGGGATCGATATAGATGCCTTGGAACGTATAGAATCAAGTGAAATGATTCCCGCATTAGGGCAGTTGGCCAGGCTAGGCAAAGCACTTGATATGAAGATGGGCTACTTTATATCTCCAGGAATTGAGAAGTTCATGACTGTGGTGCGCAAGGATGAACGGCGGCCAATATCTCGCTACGGAGAGACGAAGAGTATGCGGTACGGCTACTCTTACGAATCCCTGGCCCCGGAAAAGGCTGACCGATTGATGGAGCCTTTTATTGTGACACTGGTGCCAACAGACGTAGAAGAGTTCTCCACCCACGCCGGACAAGAGTTCCTTTATGTCCTGGAGGGCGAAATGAAAGTGCAAGTTGGGGATCGCGTCGACTTTCTCAAGCTTGGAGATGCCGTCTATTACGACTCTAATCAACCTCACTTCGTTAGATGTGTCGGCACCACTGTAACGAAGCTATTGGCTGTTCTTTATACGGGATCACCATAGACTACAAAACGAGCGGGGCCTGCTATGAGACTCCTGAAAAAGCCCCTAGTCGGAAAAAGACATGGAGGACTTTTCAGTAGTCTCCTGGGAGAAAGTTGTGGAATCGGTAAGGAGAAAAGAGACTAGCCCGATTTTCGTCCCGACAGTTGATAACAGTTGCCTGGAATGTTACTTCAGAGGCAAGACATAGGGTCAGGTTAACTCCTCGACCCTATGTCGATTTGAGGAAGACCTTGGCCAGTCTTAATCACTATGCGGTGCCAAGCCAAAGGTCCTCTCTGGAAAGCCAAGAAGTAGACATAAGCTTGAGCAAGGGTTAAAATTTAGCTTCTATGCCAGCGTAGCTCAGGGGTAGAGCAGCGGTTTCGTAAACCGTCGGTCGTCGGTTCGAATCCGACCGCTGGCTGGGGGTAATATGAGCAAATTTGTAGATAAATTGCAGAGTCTTTCTAAGTCTTCAACCACGCCCATAGGTTTCCATCCCTCTGTCGCTGAACTAAAAAGTCCCGCAATGTTGCTTATTGCGGGACTGTCCGAGACACAGGTCAAGGAAGCCAAAATCGTGGCTGATGTCAATGCTGATGCCGGGTTGATATTGAGCGAGGGCCCAAGTGCCAAGATTGTTAAGCAAGTAGTCGAAGCTGTGGGCAATGTCCCTCTGGGGGTTTTTGTGAAGGGCATGAGCGAAGAGAAAATAAATGAGCTTGCAAGTGTGGGGTGCGACTTTGTGGTCTTTGATATCAAGATAGCTGCGGCAGTCCTGAGCAAAAAAGAGGTAGGCAAATTCTTGATGATAGAGCCTTCCTTAGACCAGGGTCTTGTGAGAGCCATTAATAGCCTTGAAGTAGATGGTGTGTTCATCAATAGTAGGAGCGGAGATTCTTTTATGGCCGTGGAGCATCTGCTTGTTTGTCGAAGATTCGTCGAGCTCTTGGAAAAGCCGGTTATGATAGCTTTGCCTTCTTTGGTCACAAAGGCTGAGCTAACAAGTTTATGGCAAGCTGGGGTAGATGGCGTAGTTGCTCCCTCAACGCAGTCGGTTGAGGCATTGGCAGAGCTAAAGAAAATGATTGGCGGTTTGCCCAGAGGAGCCAGAGGTAGACGCGCCAAGGCAGGTGTGGTGCTCCCTCATTATGGTGGAAGTGTGGCTGGAGAGGAGGAGGACGAGGAAGAAGAGGAAGTTTAGCCTGAACCTGGTTTTGCCCAAAGTAAGTCATGGAGACAAGCCTGGGTCTATTTTTATTATCAGCAGCGGGAATTTCTCTTACTGGCGTTATGCTACCCGGACCGCTCACCGCGGCTACCATAGTAAAGGGTTATAGCGATAAACACGCGGGTGCCTGGATTGCAGTGGGTCATGCTGTTATCGAGATACCACTCATAGCTGTAATTTATTTTGGACTCGGGCATTTCATCGATTCTCCTCATGTGGAAAAAGGTATATATCTTGCCGGTGGCTTGATGCTGCTCTACCTTGGTTTTCGGATGTTTCG
>JBGPRV010000199.1:0-2419 GCA_041489785.1 Dehalococcoidia bacterium
TGTGCCTCTATGGGCTTTTGAAAGATGCTTATCTTATCAGGCAAAACCAATCCGTATCCCTGGCCTCGCTTAGTTTGAGGCACACCCTGATAAAGGCCAAGCAATTGGGTGGGATGAATATGTTTAGCCTGTCTCAGTTGCCCTGGTGTGGGCCAATCTTCCACCACAATATCAACATTTTCCAGTTTGCGCTGAAACTCCGGTGGCAAATTGTCAATTGCCCTCGCTACGAGAGCCTCAAATGCTTCTCTCTGCATATCTAGAGACCACAGATATTGCCAACAAGCGAAAAATACCTATTGTCATCTTACCACCTGAGGTTGCTACTAGACAAACGAATAACAATTAATGATATCATTAAAACCTAGCCCTTTACATTGGTTGAGCTGGGCATAGCAAAAAACACTTTTTGCTCACGAGACGTAATGATGGCCATTTATCTCGCTATCAAACCGAGCTTTCTTGACGAAGGATGAGAATTAGGGTAGGCTATTAGTTTAAATCTGAAAAGGAGAGATGGTAAATTGCAGTGCCGTGGCATCAGAGGGGCTATCTCGGTTTCAGCAAATAATAAAAAAAACATCCTAGCTGCAACCAAGAAGCTGCTTACAGAAATGACGAAGGCTAACAAAATTGAAATTAAGGATATCGCTGCTATTTTTTTCACCACCACGCCAGACCTAGATGCTGAGTTTCCTGCAGCAGCGACACGAGAACTAGGATGGCCATCCAACCTGGCTTTGCTTTGTGGACATGAAATGAGTGTCCCTAATGCTCTACCCCGCTGCCTGAGAGTTCTAATGCTTGTAAACACCGAAAAAGAACCTGAGGAAATCATACATGTTTACTTAGGAGAAGCAAAGAAGTTAAAGGACAAACCGTCACCATCAATTGGAGGCGACACATGATTGTAGTCATGAAAACCGGCTCCAGCCATAATGAAATCAGCAAGGTTACAAAACGAATTGAAAACGCTGGTCTAAAGGCACACATATCAGAAGGTGTTGACCATACCGTTATTGGCGTGCTGGGGAAAGTTTTCCCGGAACTTCGCGATTCCTTGGAATTGCTCCCCGGGGTAGAACAGGTCATACCTGTGACCAAACCTTACAAACTTTCCAGCCGGGAGTTCCACCCCCAAGATACCATAGTGAAAGTAAAAGGCGTGACTATCGGTGGCAATGAAATAGTCGTCATGGCTGGACCCTGCGCCATAGAAAGCGAGGAGCAACTTTTGGCCACTGCTCAAGCAGTCAAGGCAGCCGGGGCCACTGTGCTGCGCGGGGGCGCCTTCAAACCGCGCACTTCGCCTTACGACTTTCGAGGGTTAGGGGAAATTGGGCTGAAAATACTGGCGGCAGTAGGAAAGGAAACCAAAATGCCCGTGATTACCGAGGTTATGTCGCCAGACCAGGTTGATTTAGTAGCCAAATACGCTGATATACTCCAGATTGGAGCGAGAAACATGCAGAACTTTATCTTGCTCGACGAGGTGGGGAAAACAAAGAAGCCAGTGTTGCTCAAACGCGGTTTGTCATCTACTATTCAAGAGTGGCTACTAGCCGCTGAATATATTCTGGCCCAAGAAAATGAGCAGGTTATTCTTTGCGAACGGGGTATCAGAACCTTCGAGACCCATACCCGTAACACCATGGACATTAGCTCTATACCAATTATCGAAAAAGTCAGCCATTTGCCCGTTATCGCCGACCCCAGCCATGCCACAGGTAAATGGTACCTAGTACCTCCCCTGGCATTAGCCGCAGTAGCTGCTGGAGCAGATGGACTTCTCATAGAAGTCCATCCTAATCCTGACCTGGCGCTTGCCGATGGTCCTCAATCACTCAACTTTGATAGCTTTCGTCTCCTTATGTCTCAAGTACTGCCCATAGCCAAAGCTAGCAATAGAAAGCTAGCTACTCTGAGCACAAAGAGCAAACCCTGAGACCATGGAAATCGAGCAAGAGCTAGCCAGTATAACTCCCCAAGGGGAAACGCTGCTTACCATAGGTGTGTTTGACGGTGTTCATGCCGGGCATCGCTACCTGCTGGAAAAATTGCAGCAGCGAGCAGCGGAGAAAAATTTGCTTAGCGGAGTAGTTACTTTTAACCCCCATCCCCAATCGGTATTACATCCGCATAATCAACTACCCTGGCTTAGCAACCTGGAGGATAGGGTCAGGGCTTTTCAAGAGCTAGGCGTAAACATAGTCGCAGTGCTGACCTTCACTCCCAAGGTAGCCCAGCTAAGTGCCCGGGAGTTTATGTCCTTGCTTAAAAAACACCTTAAAATGCGGGGCATTATGGTGGGGCCCGACTTCGCTTTAGGACGAGGCGGGGAAGGCAATATCAACCTGCTCCGCACTCTGGGAGATGAAATGAAGTTCAGTGTGGAAGTCATCCCTCCCTATACAATCAA
>JBGPRV010000200.1:0-2396 GCA_041489785.1 Dehalococcoidia bacterium
AAATAACTAAAAAAATTCCCGGGATAAAAGTCGACTTTGCTCTACAGAAAAAGTCATTGGGCATCGCTGACGCTCTGAAAAGTGCTGAGCCCTTCCTGCGCGGGCAGCTTTTGGTAATAAATCCCAATGATGTTTTCTCAAACTCAGCGTACACCAAAATCATCGCCGCAACTGAAAAAGCCACTGCCTCCTCCTATATCCTGGGTTATCAAGTCCAGAAATATTTCCCGGGAGGCTACCTCCAGGTAAATTCTCGAAATGAGTTACTACACATCGTGGAAAAGCCCAATCCCTGTGAGGAACCCAGCAACTTAGTGAACATCTTGATTCACTGCCATAATAACTCGGAAGAGCTTTTACGCTATATTGAAACCGTACAGACTACCAAGGACGATGTCTATGAATGTGCTCTGGACAACATGGTGAAGGCAGGACACAGGATCAACGTGATTCCCTACAATGATTTCTGGGCACCAATAAAATATCCTTGGCATATCTTCAGAGTAATGGAGTATTTTCTGGACAACGCCCAACCCTATATTGCCTCTTCAGCCCGCATCTCCGAGAAAGCGCACATCGAAGGAAAAGTTATCCTGAGCGATAATGTCAAGGTATTGGAAAATGCTGTGATTCGAGGTCCTGCGTATATCGGGGCAAACTCCATCATCGGCAATAATGCCCTGGTGCGAGACTACAGCCACATTGGTTCTAACTCCGTTATTGGCTATTCCACTGAGGTAAAGCACTCCTACATCGGCGATAATTGCTGGTTCCACTCCAATTATATCGGTGATTCCATAGTGGACGACGATTGCTCTTTGGGTGCCGGCACCGTGCTGGCTAACTTCCGACTCGACGAAGGGAATATCCAGATAGAAGTCGGTGATAGTCTGGTAGATACTGATTATGATAAACTGGGGGCAATTGTGGGTCGCGGTTGTCGCATCGGAGTAAATGCCAGCCTCATGCCCGGGGTTCGAGTAGGCCCTGATTCTTTCGTGGGACCTCAGGTATGCTTGCGCCAAGACCTGGGGGCGAATAAGATGGTCCTGATTGAGTCCCAGTACCAGGTAGAGGATAACAAAACAAGACTCGACGAAGGCAAAAGAAGAGAGCTGCTAAGAAAGTTAGAAAACCAGACATGAAGGTTGAATATAACCCAAATCGCGATATAATTGATGTGGTTAGAGAAAGTTAAAAATGTGCGGTATCATTGGCTATTGTGGTCAGAAGCCAGCAGTTCCCATTGTCCTCGAGGCCTTAAAGCGGCTGGAATATCGGGGCTATGATTCAGCAGGCGTAGCTTCTCTGTGCGATGGCAGGCTGCTGATAAGGAAGGATGTCGGCAAAGTTGACGAAGTCATCCAGAAACAGAACCTGGCAAGTCTTCCCGGCAATATAGCCATCGGGCATACCCGCTGGGCAACCCATGGTGCTGTCACCCAACTCAATGCTCACCCTCATTCCGATTGCGGTGGCAAAGTGGCTGTAGTCCACAATGGCATCATTGAGAACAATCAGCAGCTCCGCCAGAAACTCATCAAAATGGGACACCAGTTTACTTCAGAAACCGATACCGAAGTCATCCCTCACCTCCTCGAAGATGAGCTCAAAAACGGATGTTCCCTGGAACAGGCTGTGTTAAATATAGCTCCAAGGCTTGAGGGCTCCTATGCCTTTGTAGTCATATCTCTGGATGACCAAGATAAGGTCGTAGGCACAAGGAGGAATAATCCCCTGATTGTGGGCATTGACGCCCCTGATTACTATGTTAGCAGCGACGCCCTGGCTTTCTCGCAATATACCAATCAGGTGATGAGTTTGGAGGATAACGAGGTGGTGATGCTGACACAAGAAGGAATCGAATTCTTCGATGCCCAGGGACACAAGCTGGTTAAGCAAGCCAGGAAACTCGACCATAGTTGGGCTGAGAGCCATAAAGGAGGCTACCAGTATTTCATGCTCAAGGAGATAATGGAGCAGGCTCAGGTGCTTAGCCAAATAGTTCATCAGGACGAGAAGAGATTCACCAACATTGCTTTGGACATTCTGAGGGCAAGGCAGGTGATTATAACTGCCTGTGGCACCTCCCGCCATGCTGCCCTGGTCGGCAGATACCTCTTTTCCAAGGTGGGCAAGAAATTTTGCGACGTAGTGATGGCCTCTGAGTTCGGTTATTTTGCCGACTCCGTGGACAAAGGCACCGTTGTTATTGCTGTTTCTCAAAGTGGTGAGACTGCTGATATACTCGAAGGAGTAAAGGCAGCCAGAGACGCTGGAGCTCAAGTTATCTCCATAGTCAACCGGCCTAACTCTATACTGGCTGACCTGAGCCACCACGTCATTTACCTGAATTGTGGTGCTGAGATAGCCGTAGCCGCTACTAAATCCTTCCT
>JBGPRV010000201.1:0-2378 GCA_041489785.1 Dehalococcoidia bacterium
TACCACGATAGTGTGCTCCATAGCTCCATACTTCTCCAGAATAGCTACCACCTGAGCTACCTTGGATGTTTTTTGCCCAATGGCAACATAGATGCAAATAAGGTCACCGCCTTTTTGGGCGATTATGGTATCTATAGGAATAGCCGATTTGCCCGTAAAGCGGTCACCAATGATAAGCTCACGCTGTCCTCGCCCAATAGGAATCATGCTATCTATGGCCTTAATGCCTGTCATCACCGGTGTATCTACCGGCCTTCTTTTTGTTACGTCTGGCGCCACTATTTCTACGGGACGGTTTTTCTCCGCTTTAATTGGCCCCTTGCCATCCCGGGGACGTCCCAGAGGATCAACTACCCTGCCAATAAGGCTATCGCCTACTGGAACCTCAACCACCATCCCTGTTGCCTTCACCTCATCCCCTTCCTTAATCTGGCTGCAATCACCAAGGATAACAGCACCAACATTATCCTCTTCCAGGTTCAGCGCCAGACCCATGATATCATGGGGGAATTGCAGCAATTCGTTGTAAGCTGCGTTTCCCAGCCCATGGATGCGGGCGATGCCATCGCCTACCTCTACTACCGTGCCCACATTGGCCACAGCTACAGCAGCGCCAAAATGCTCGATTTGCTCTTTAATTACGGAAACAATATCTCGATCTCGAGCTGCCATTTAGCCTCCTGAAATACCTTACCTGCTAATTTCTACCAAGCTCTTCCTTAAAGCCCCAAGCTTGCTTTTCACGCTCCCATCAATAAGTGTATCACCAATTCTAGCTTTAATCCCGCCAACTATGGAGGGATCGACCTGAGCATCAATGATAACCTTATGCCCAATTATCTCTCCAAACCGACTGGAAATCCTCTTCCTATCCTCATCATCCAATGGCAAAGCAGTAATTACTTCAACATGTTCAATGCCATAGTGAGTATCCAGCAACCTGTCATACTGCTGTGAAATATCACCGGCAATGCCTAATCTATCTTTGTGCACCAATAAATAAGCCAGATTTAGGGCCAAAGGGTTTATTTTTCCTAACAATTCCGCCAAAAGGGTTTTCTTGGTCTCGAAAGACAATTTAGGATGTTCCAATAAAGCCACCAGCTTTTCATCTGTAGTTATGTCAGCTATTTTCCTCAAGCTTGCTTGCCAGCTGTCTAACTCTCCCTTCTCCAGAGCTAGCCTGAACGCAGCTTGAGCATAGCGTTTACCAGAAGTCACTCTTGCCATTTTACGGACATGTTACCGCGAGGCTAATTCTCTCTGAAAGTGGCACTTTCTTCTAGAGCTTCCTCGATAAGCTTGCGATGCCTTTCCTTATCTAAGGTCTCCTTAATCACTTTCTCAGCAGCCGAAATGGAAATATCCACAAATTCCCGGCGCAGGTCATCAATAATTCTATCGCGCTCTTCTTCTAATTCGGCTCGGGTTCGGTCAACGATAACTTGTGCTTCTTTTCTTGCTCCCTCCCTTGCTTCCTCCCTAAGCCTTTCTCCTGTTTGGGTAGCTTGACTGATTAAAGTTTGTCCATCATCGCGTGCCTTGCTAATCAGCTTCTTAACCTCTTCCTCGGCGCGAGCATACTCATCCCTTGTAGCTTCAGCCTGCTCCATACCCTCTTTTATCCTCTTGGACCTCTCGTCAAGCATCTTCATCACCGGTTTATATAGAAACAAACCCAGCAGGGCAAACAGGATGACAAAACTTATAATAAAAGATATCAGCAAGGGTAAATTAATACCTAGCTTAGCAAAACCTCCCATTTTGCCCTCCTAACTACATATCATTTTTAGTGGCAGACTAACCTGCCGACAGTAAGAATAAACCAATTGTGACTGCCGCTACAAGAAATACCCCCAACACCGCCGCACCAATGATTATCGCTAATCCAATAGGAAAATCACCGTCTTTCATAATTCACACTCCTTCTAAACGATACTACCCCACCACCATAGCCAGGATGATAGCCACTATCAAAGCATATATCCCGATAGCTTCACATAAGGCGCCAATCAAAATCATATTGGTCAAGATAGGACCTCGCGCCTCAGGGTTACGCCCCAGAGATTGCATGGCCGAATAGCCGATAAGCCCCAGAGCTAGTGCAGGTCCCAAGAAGCCCAGGCCTGCAACCAATCCTATTGCTAGCATTTTCATTACTTCTGGTGTCATTTATTTCCTCCTTTCAACTTTATTCTTGCTCCTCATGCATAGGAGCTACAGCAATGGTGCCAAACACCAAAGTTAAACCGGCAAAGATAAGAGCCTGGATAAAGCCGATAAGTAATTCTAACCCATAGAAGGGGATAGTGAAAATGAGAGGAATAAGGAAAGCAGAAACCAACAGCAACATCTCACCGGCAGTCATGTTGCCGAAA
>JBGPRV010000202.1:0-2358 GCA_041489785.1 Dehalococcoidia bacterium
GTGGTCTCATTACCAACCACAGCCAGGTCCACGATGTCGACTAACTTGGAAGCACTGCAGCTGTCCCAGCAACCCAGTGTTTCCACTGTATCCCAGTACACGGTGGTGGTCCCGTAGTCAACGAGATAGACGGTTTCGCCCATTTCTTCTTCGGCAGTCAGGTTGCCAGTTAATCCGTCGGGAGGCAGCCTGAGCAAGCCCCATTCTTTCCCTTTTCGCTCGCCTACTCGCGTGCCTAGCAGCTGGCCGGACCAGGTCCTCAGCCACTTGCCGCTGTACTCGGGAGCCTCAGTAAGGCTCGTAGCTTTGAGCCAGACACTGTCGCAGCCGCAGTATTGCTGCTCCACACCCAAGTTAATGCTAACCAGCCACATCTTGTTGCAGTCGGGTGATACCGCGACATCCGACAGGTAATCAATCTTGGTGTCAATCAGGCTGAGCTGGTTCCAAACCTCGCCGACATCCGTCGTGTCGTCCTCCCAGCTTACCGACCAGGCACCCTCGTCATAATAGCCATCGTTCCATAGGGCCACAGCATAGGCCTTAGTGGGACTTACATAGAATGCCGCCATGGCATATACACCGGTGGGCGGCTTGCAAGCCGGTTCCCAGGGTGCACAGCTTGGACAGGTATCCATGTCTACGATGTCACTCTTGCGATAGACCTGGACGCCCGCGCAGCATTCCTGTTCGCCGTATAGCAAGCCGGCGATAGCCTTACCTGAAGCTATGGTGCCCAGGTAAGATACATTGGTTAGCCAAGGATTACCCTCTATTTGCATCCCGATAGGGTCAACACTGATGGCGCTGGCACTCGTGTATTCCACGCGGTATATCACGCCTTCGGTCTCGGAGTTCACCCAGACCCAGACACAGCGCTTGTCCTTATCCGTCGCCTTGTAGTCCGTGGGCAGGGTTACTCCTGCTCCGTAGTAGGTATCTACTGTCGCGACGAGTACTGCGTCGATGCTAATTGCATCGTTGTTCCAGGCTTCGGTGTCTCCCCAGATACCGGTTTGCAGGTAAACATCGTAGCCGGCATTCGCGTAAACGGTGACAGCCAGGATGCCGTGATCCTCGGACCAACTGGGGCTGAACTGGATGTCTTCCACCCAGGCACACGATTCCCAGCCGGGATATGATGTCGTCAAAGATGTGTCTTGCCAGCCAGTACCTATACCTCCAATGGCCACGCAGCGGAAAATTTTGCCTACCCCGCTGGCTTCACCGCCGATGGCGATGTCACGGACATTGTCCACTGCGGGGGAGACTTCCAGGTCACCCACTTCGTCGAGGTCAACTTCGCCGGTGTCCCGGAAAGTTGAGCCGCCGTCATTGGAGATGAACACATGCAGGCTACCATCGATCACCCAGAGGGCGACAGCCACAAAGTCAGGATCGGCAGCGTCGCAGGCGACCGCCTCTAGTTCCGTAATGTTACCCAAGCCCTTCTTCGTAATCTCTGCCTTTATTCCCTTGGTGATACTCTTCCAGGTGGCAGCACTGTCGGTGGATTTCAACAGGTAGTAGGGGCCCTCAGGCTCAATAGTGCACCCATCGCACGGGGGGCACTCAGTGTACTCACTCCATACGATGGCGTAGGCCACCTCTCCACCGGCAGCCACGGCAAAGTCAACGATTTCGGACTCGGGAGCTAAGACCCAGCCCTGCACAGTGGGAGTAGAGACCTTGTCCCACTCGCTGAGACCGGGGTTGGCACTCACCTTCTGGGCGGGTGCCGCTGTAATAAACAGACTAATGGCCAATGCCGCAGCGATGAGTATATACATCGCCCTCACTGGCCATTCTCTTGCTTTAATCATTATTTTTCCTCCTCTATAGGTATCCAACTTATCTTCACTCTCGCCCGAGGTCGATCCCTCGAGGCTCGAGTCATTGGAAACGTTTTTTCAGTAAACCTGGTTTTAAGCCTGCCTCATTTCAGGCTGCCCTTTACCTTACGGAAATCCCAAACTCTAATTTCTAAGCCCTAAACTTATTTTTAGGATTTAGTGCTTAGGATTTCGTATTTAGCTCACGCCCGGGCCAGGCATCGTTCTCTCCCCTTGGCGAATCTTTTGAGATTGCTTCGTCGCTTACGCTCCTCGCAATGGCGATTCGCTTCGGGACTTTGCCATAGGCGTCACCTCCTTTTCATTCTATTCAGTATTGTCATTCTGAGGAGTCCCGATGAATCGGGACCACGAAGAATCTCTGGTATTCTTCGCTGGGCTCAGAATGACAGGCAAATGTCATCTAACAATATTCAATTATTAAAGTTCCAACAAAATCAAATTTCTCGCCAAAAGCCATAATAATAGGCTCAGGCCTACCCTTGTTTACTACTTTAAACCTCTA
>JBGPRV010000203.1:0-2353 GCA_041489785.1 Dehalococcoidia bacterium
GACCTATTCTTGAAATTAGCTACCAGCGCTGACCAGCTTGACTTCCCGGTAGTATATGCCAGTGCCACGGAAGGTACAGCCGTAAGCGAGCTAGGTATTGAAGGCAAAGACATCACTCCTCTCTTTGAATGCATTTTAGAAGCAGTACCACCACCGCAAATTGAAAGTGGACCATTTCAAATGCTAGTTTCTAACCTGGACTATGACAGCCACAAAGGCAAAATAGCTATCGGTAGAATCTGGAGAGGCAAGGTTGCTGCCCACGACCCCGTAGTCTGTCTAGGTGCTGATGGGAGTCTAAGTCATTATGAGATTAGTGAAGTACTTACATATCTTGGTCTCAAACGCCTGGAGGTAGCAGAGGCGGAGGCGGGTGATATAGTAGCTGTGACCGGCCTCGAAAAAGTCAGCATTGGAGATACCATTGCCAGCCCGGAGCAGCCTGAAGCTCTACCACGCATAGAAGTTGGCGAACCAACGATGGAAATGACCTTCGGAGTAAACACCTCACCGTTCGCTGGCCGCGAGGGGCGCTTCAGCACCACGCGCCAGTTACGGGCACGACTCTACAAGGAACTGGAAACTAATCTCAGCCTCAGGGTACAAGATACAGATAGCTCGGACACCTTCCTGGTAAAAGGTAGAGGAGAACTGCATCTGGCTATTCTGATTGAGACCATGCGCCGCGAGGGCTACGAATTCGAGGCCTCCAGGCCAGAAGCTATTACCAAAGTAGTTGACGGCAACCTTGTGGAACCCGTGGAGGCTCTTACCCTTGATACCAAAGAGGAACATGTTGGAGCCTTAACCGAGATACTGAACAAGCGCCAAGCTCAGCTTACTGATATGAACAACGATGGCCATGATAACGTACATCTGGAATTCCATATACCTACAAGAGGACTCATTGGTTTCCGTAGTGCTTTTCTTACTGCCACCCGTGGTGAAGGCATCATGAATACCATTTTTCTTGGCTATGAAGCCTGGCGGAAAGCCATAGTCTCGACTCGCAGCGGTGTTCTGGTAGCATCGGAGCAGGGCACAGCTGTCACCTATGGCCTTAATAATGCCCAGGGGCGGGGACTCACCTTCATTGAACCAGGCACGCTGGTCTATGAAGGTATGATAGTGGGGATGAATTCACGGCCACGGGACATAGCCATCAACGTGTGCAAAGAAAAGAAGAAGACCAATATACGGTCGTCTACGTCCGACATTAGCATAAAGCTCACTCCTCCTGTGCAGCTGAGCTTGGAGCAAGCTATTGATTTTATCAATAAGGATGAACTGGTTGAAGTGACACCTGAGAATATCAGGCTGAGGAAGAAATTGCTCACCCAGGCGCAACGATTGAGGGACATCTCCTCTGCCCGGCGAAGCGTAAAGTAATAGAATAGGGCTCATCGCTAAAGTGGCTGAAATACCGAATTGCTATCCTGATTCACGCGCTACCCAAATCATCATTTTATTGCCTCTTGCTATTTGAGGTATATACGGAGTAAGATTCCATAGATATGTGGTTAATTAACTTGAGAAATGACACAGACTTTGTCTCTGTATGGTTTGGCGTCAATAGATAACCAAAAAGGTGCATAATGGACGAACAATCTGAACAACTGAGGTTTGCAGTACTGATTGATGGTGACAATGCTCAGGCGTCTCTTCTTCCTCAAATCCTGGCAGAGGTTAGTAAAGTCGGGCTGATAACGGTCAAGCGGATATATGGAGACTGGACCAGTATAAACATGAATAGCTGGAAGAATTCGCTTCATAAATATGCAATTCAGCCCATGCAGCAGTTCAGGTATACGGTTGGCAAGAATTCCACAGATAGTGCGATGATAATTGACGCGATGGATCTGCTCCACAGTCACAATATAGGCGGCTTCTGTATTGTTGCCAGCGACAGCGACTACACACGACTGGCAACAAGAATAAGAGAGGAAGGCCTTTTCGTTATTGGAGTGGGAGAGAAAAAGACTCCAGAAGCTTTCATCAACGCCTGCAACCAGTTCATCTACTGTGAAAATCTAATTGGACCCGAGGAAATAAGACGAAAAGAAGCAAGGGAAGAGAAATCTGATGTATCTGACCCTTTAAACCTTCTTCTCGAAGGGTTCAATCTAGCTGCGAAAGAAGAGGAATGGCTTCATCTGGCGGCATTGGGCTCCGTTCTTCGGCAATTGGATCCAGCATTTGATCCCCGTACTTACGGTCACCAGCAGCTACAGTCTCTCATTAAAAAATATCCAGAAGCATTTACGCTCAAACGAGACAAATTAAGAAAGCCACCGGTAGTGTATGTCGCGCTAACGGCCCTTAAATAGGATGCAGACTAATCATAAACTTGTGC
>JBGPRV010000204.1:0-2326 GCA_041489785.1 Dehalococcoidia bacterium
AGGAATAAAGAAGGGCGACCACGTAGCCATTCTAATGTCTCGTACCCCTGAGTGGGTCATCAATTGTTTTGGAGTGCTTAAAGCTGGAGCTACGGGCGTGCTCCTCGATGCCGGAGCTAAGACGCCCGAACTTGAGCCTCAACTCCGTGAATCTGATTCCAAAATCCTGATTACCGAAGAAAGATTCTCCCCTACGCTGTCTTCAGTTTTGCCCACCATCCCCTTGCTGAAACAGGTTCTTGAAATTGACACAGACGCTTACAAGGGGATGGTGGCCAGTAGCTCCTCTGTATCGCCATCTGTCAATATAGAGGGCGCGGATGAAGCTATCCTTTTTTACACCCTGGGTGTGCTGGGGAAGAACAAGGGCGTAGTGCATACTCACGCGTCGTTCATGTCAATTTTGCCCATAGCGGTGGCAAAATTTGAACTGGAGAGAGACGATGTTGTTTTAGGATTGATCCCTTTTAACTACCTTATGGGATTTGGGCTGGTTGTTCTCCTGCCCATTATGAAGGGAGCCACCATAGCAATCCTCCCTCATTTCAGTTCCAAGAGTATCCTGGAGACTATAGAGCGAGAAAAAGCAACCATACTTATGGGCGTCCCGGCTAGCTTTAATGCCATGGCCATGATAGACAAAGAGACAATGAAGAGCTATGACCTCAGTTCATTAAGGGCAGTGCTTTCTTCCGGGGCAAAATCCTCAGCCCTTTTCATGGAGATGCTTGAGAGGAAGTTTAACTTAACTGCATGCGAAATATATGGGCTCACGGAGTTGATAATCGTCACTCTGGGTGCTATTCGTGACCGCAAATTGGGTACGGCAGGGAAGCCCCTGGCTGAGCTTAGAGTGCTGGATAAAAACGGCAAGGAAGTACCCCGCGGCAGCGTAGGGGAAGCTGTTGCCCGAGCCCCCTGGATGATGAAAGAATACTACAAATCGCCTGAACTCACGGCCCGGGTCATCAAAGACGGTTGGTTTCATACTGGCGACCTGGTCAGGTTGGATGACGACGACTATCTGGAGTTCATAGAAAAGACATCATCTATCATAGTGCCCTCGGGGGGAGTTAAGATTCTCCCCGCGGCAGTTGAAGAAGTTCTCCTGAGGCACCCCGCAGTAGCCGAAACAGCCTGTGTCGGTGTCATTGATGATTACAAAGGGCAAATACCCACAGCTTTCATAGTGCTTAAGGAAGGACAAAGTGCTTCGGTGGACGAAATACGCGATTTCTGCCGCCAGAGCTTATCTGATTATAAAGTGCCCAAACAAATCAAGTTTGTTGACAGCCTACCCAGGACCGGGTCGGGCCAAATAGACCGGAAACGACTCAGCGTGACAAAGGAAAGCTGACAGGGAAGACTAAAACAGCCGACCCGGATATTTTGCAGTGTCCAGCACGGTATTAACCCCAGCCTTCCGCCGTCAAGGCTTCATGCAGTTCATCGGGATGGTGGCGGCAGCGGTATTCCAGTCGGCTGGATTCAGCGTGAGCCTTATCATAGGGCCAGCCTTTGGCCATGCGGTTTCGCTCGTGGAGTTCATGCAATAGTACGTATCCGCGCTCCGACTCTTCGATAGCATCATCAATCCACAATTCATTCTCAGGTACGAATTCATAAATGTAGTCGTGCCCGCCTTCTGTGAAGTCAATATCGAACACACTGCGCACAAGCCTACCATTAACAATCCAGACACTGAGGCCGTTCTTTAGTTTCTGCCATAGCCGCTCGTGAACGTCCTTCCCCTCCGGCAGTGTTTCCCCGTGATGGGTCAAGCGACTAACATCTCCGGCGCGGCGGCGCTCCTTCCTTTCCCGCCTGTCAGCTGCGGGCAATGCCTTCTCATAAGGCACGCCTTTCGCCATGAGCCGGTGCTCGACTAGCAGGTGGTCAATGAAAAATTGCCGTTCATCATGCTTGGCTTCACGGTCAATCCAGAGTTCGTTTGTGGGGATGTAAGGATACCGATAGTGCTGGCCAAAGTTGGTAAACTCTTCATCTTTATGGCTGCGGATATAGCTACCATCGACGATCCAAACCTGTAAATCACCCAGCTCTTCTATTTTTTCAAGGTAAGGCCGTTTTGCCATAAAGAGCCCCCGAACTACTGTCGTTAATGGAAATGGTAGCACCCGATGGTGTGTGAATCAACTCCGGCTTACTTTAACCGACTCTTAGTGCTCTTACAAATAGAGGCGGTGGTATCCCGGTGACATGATGCCTGATCTGTAGCAGGCCTAGTTGGCGTGTTGTCCTGGGAATTCGCCAGGTAAATCTAGTCCAGACTGAAGAGAGGATACCGATCCGTTGTCAACAAAAA
>JBGPRV010000205.1:0-2304 GCA_041489785.1 Dehalococcoidia bacterium
AAGTTCGTTGTTATAACTCTCGATAACCTTCCTTACAAAAAGAAGAGCTCGGAGTCCATCTACCGCCGAGTGATGAAAAGTGAAAACCAGCGAGGACTCCCGCTCATTTTTCCTTAACAGAAGGGCCCTCACGGGGAACTCTTTTTTAATATTAAGGGGCTGGTTCATCCAGGAGGAAAGATAGCTATTGTGGTCCGTATCTTGGAGTTTAGCTTGATCTGCAACGCTCAGGACTCCTTTCCCCAGGTCTTCTTGTATTTCGCGAAGAAGTTTGAAATTTCTGCTGCGCAGGATAGTTCTCATTACGGGATGAGCTTTTTGTGCTGAGAAAATTGCTTGATTCAATTTAACGTGATCTGTCTCCCCTTCAAGGTTTAGAATCACGTGAATAAGCATAGGCTCATTTATGCTATCAAGAGCTAGCAGGCATTTATCAACGCAATTTAGCGGGATTGAACTGGCAAAACTTTCTGTTTTCCTTTGCATATTAGTCTGGCATCAGACAAAGCGAGGCAAGCTACAAAGCCCGAAAGGTTATATCAACACCCTCATGGCTGTATTCGAACTGACTGAGCTTATACCCGCTCCCGTAAAGGTTTTCGGCTTGTTACGCCGGCCCCTCTATTTTCTTTTTCGCTGCTTGGACAATCTCGGCTGAGACCTTTTTACCACCACGGCATGCCATCCAAGCCAAAGCCCCTGAAACGTCGCCGCCAATGGTAACCTTCGTCTTGCCATTTACAGGTTCCAGATTATAGAAGCGTGTCAAATTAGTACCCAGGGCTTTCCCTTTCATGACCACGGTCCGTTCTGAGACAAACTCAGTAATCGTCATCAATAATGTAACCGTAAGCCCGCTTACCTTAGCCGTGACAGCAAGCTGTGAGCCTACCATCAAAGGCCCCTTAGAGACCCTCTCAATCTTCTTGATAGACGGCATCCATTGTGGCCACTCTTCAAGCTTGTCTATCAGCGCCCAGACTTTCTGGGTAGGGGCATTGATTTCGATACTGCTCTCAAACCTCATGTGTCACCCTCCTCCTTTATATAGTATCATCCAAATATTATATACCATTATACAATCTAATAGGCTAGCTCAATAAGTGTATCCTTTATGTCTCTCTAATCTTGAGGCTAGATTATCATCAGTGATAAAATAAGTCTTAAAGGGTACCTCTAAATCAGTCTAGCATCCCGTGAAACTGAATCGGCACATGAGCTTCAATAGACCTGATATCATCCGGCCTCCAAGCGAATGGAAAAGCTATTTTCTCCCTTTAACCAGCGGCTGCTCCAACAATACCTGCACTTTCTGCGCGTACTACGGCTCAAAACTTCAGATGCGCGACGTCGATGACGTCAAGAGTGAAATAGATGCCGTAGCCCTATTCACTCGAAGTGGCATCCGTGTTCCTAATGTTTCTAATGTGGTCTATGCCATAGCCCAAGATTGGGATGGCAAGAGGATATTTCTCCAGGATGGCGATGCCCTTGTTTACCCCTTCCCCAAATTGAAGGAGGTCTTCCAGTACTTGAATGAAAAACTGCCTGCTGTGGAAAGAATTGGTACATATGCTACGCCACAGGATATCCTGCGCAGGAACTCCAATGAACTTAAGGAATTAAGACAGCTCAAGTTAGGTATTTTTTACACAGGACTTGAGACTGGCGATGCTGAATTGCTCCAGAAGATAGGTAAAGGGGTGAGTTCAGACAAAGTGGTCGAGGCGGGAAAGCAAGTGAAGGAAGCCGGGATAAGCTTTTCTGTGACGGTAATTTTAGGGCTTGGCGGTATCGAGGGAAGCCAGAAACACGTGCTTGAGACAGCCAAAATACTCACTGAGATTGACCCGGATTATGTCGGAGCCTTGACTTTGACCCTCGTCCCCGGTACCCCACTCTATGAGCAGTGGGAACGGAATGAATTTCACCCTCTTTCTCCTTTTCAATCCCTGGAGGAACTGAGGTTAATTATAGAGAATTCCAATTTTACCAATTGCTTCTTTAGCTCAATGCATGCCTCGAACTATCTTTCCGTCCGAGGCAAGTTGCCACAGGACAGGGAGAAGATGCTTAGAGAACTAGAAAATGTTTTGGCGGCAAGAGACCCTTCTTTACTCAGGCCTGAGTTTCTCAGGGGTCTCTGAGTACAATCGTAGGAACAAATTCAGTCAACCACTATGTACTTGCCTTCTCCTGTCCCTAGTCCGTGCTTTAATGCGGTAGCAATTTGTGGTAATTCCCAAGGATTGGCAGGGATCTTATTAGAAGCCCGGTAATCTAAGAGCACCTTCATTGCCTCGA
>JBGPRV010000206.1:0-2244 GCA_041489785.1 Dehalococcoidia bacterium
AGAAAACCATGTAATAGCTCACCACCTGTCATTCCGTCGATGGGCTGGCTTGGACCAGGCAAATTAATGTACACTATCTCTGTCATAACTTTTTGATACTCTATTGACTGTGGCATGAAATCACCTTCCTTTTGAATATTTTTGGTTCACATTGGCTTAACTTCTTCCCTTAAATCCATAAATCCATAGCATCCTGGGCATAGTTGGTATTTTGCGTTGGTAGTCTGCTACTTCTTTTTGCTAATGTCATGAGAAACCACGCCCCCTGATTGCACGTAACGCACATTCCACTTGTTGCACAAAGTCATGACAAAGCTCTTAGTATCCGGGTTTGACTCAGTATACAAATCCGCTAGAAAACCATGTAATAGCTCACCACCTGTCATTCCGTCGATGGGCTGGCTTGGACCAGGCAAATTAATGTACACTATCTCTGTCATAACTTTTTGATACTCTATTGACTGTGGCATGAAATCACCTTCCTTCTGAATATTTTTGGTTCGCGTTAGCTAAACCTCTTCTCTTAAATCCATAGCATCCTGGGCTTAGTTATTATTTTGCGTTGGTAGTCTACTACTTCTTTTTGCTAATGTCATGAGAAGCCACGCCCCCTGCTTGCACGTAACGCACATTCCACTTGTTGCACAAAGTCATGACAAAGCTCTTAGTATCCGGGTTTGACGTCGTATACAAATCTGCTAGAAAACCATGTAATAGCTCACCACCTGTCATTCCGTCGATGGGCTGACTTGGACCAGGCAGATTAATGTAGACTATCTCCGTCATCAGTTTTTGATACTCTATTGACTGTGGCATGAAATCACCTCCTTTCTAAATATTTTTGGTCCGCGTTAGCTAAACCTCTTCTCTTCAATCCATAGCATCCTAGGCTTGGCTGGTGTTTTAAGTTGCCAGTTTAATATTAGTATTTCTTACGGTTAGTGTCAATTAGCCCTTCTGCCGGGTGGGTTACTGTCAACTGAATGTTACAGTATCACCTCCGCGTGTTGATTTTTGACCCCGAAGGGTGTACATTATTTCTAAGAAGGGAGGTGTCTGGAAATGCCGGATGTAGAGATTGGCAAGATAACTGATTTTTTTGCTAAGCCTGTGGTAGCTGGTATAGAGCTAAGCGGCATATTGAAAATAGGTGATAAGATCCATATCAAGGGCAGCACTACAGATATGGAACTGGCTGTAGAATCTATGCAGATTGAGCGCGTTGACATCACCATAGGCAAGCCCGGTGACCTTGTGGGCATAAAAGTTCCTGATAGAGTAAGGCGAGGTGACCAAGTTTATAAAGTCACTGGATAGCCTTAAGCAGATTTGCCATTTCAATAGCGCTTACTGCAGCAGCAAAGCCTTTATTACCCTCTTTAGCCCCTGCTCTCTGGATAGCCTGCTCCAAAGTATCGGCTGTGATTATGCCTTGTATTACCGGTAGGCCAGTATCTAAGCCCACCCTGCCAATTCCCCTGTTTACCTCGGAAGCAACATACTCAGAATGGGGGGTGCCACCACGAATCACCGCGCCAAGGCATATTATGGCATCGTACTTGTTACTCTGTGCTAATTTTTTGCTTATAAGCGGGATCTCTAGACAACCCGGAGTCCAGGCAATATCGATGTCCCCCTCAGCGACACCGTGGCGCAGTAAAGCGTCCTTTGCTCCCTCAAGCAGCTTCATGGTTATTAACTCATTAAAACGAGAAATAACCAAGGCAAACTTAAGACCTTTTCCTATCAGGATACCTTCATACTGATGCTTAGCCATTTACTTACCCTCCTGTATACCTAAAATATGTCCTAACTTCCTTTGCTTGGTTTCTAAGTAGTGGATATTATAAGGGGTAGCCGGGGCTATTAGGGGAACAGTCTCTACTATTTTAATCCCATAGCTTTCCAGCCCGATCACTTTCTTAGGATTATTGGTAAGCAATCGAATATTATGTAAACCTATGTCGGCCAAAATCTGGGCGCCCACTCCATAATCTCTCAAATCAGGAGCAAAACCTAAAGCTATATTAGCCTCCACAGTATCCATTCCTTGATCCTGAAGAGCATAGGCGCGAAGCTTGTTGTGAAACCCGATCCCCCTCCCCTCCTGTCTCATATAAAGAAAAACACCTCGATCTTCTTTGGCTATTCTTTGCAAAGCCATTTCAATCTGAGCTCCACAATCGCATCTCAAACTACCAAAGACGTCTCCGGTGAGACACTCACTGTGAACACGTACCAGGA
>JBGPRV010000207.1:0-2231 GCA_041489785.1 Dehalococcoidia bacterium
CGGGGATGTCTTGTTGCTCACCCAGTAATTTGAGTTGTTCAATAGCCGCAGGTCGGCGAGTATCAGCAGCTACTAATAAAGGACGCTGCCCTAGATGTTTGAGCTGAACAGCTAGCTTCACTGCTGTAGTGGTCTTACCGGAGCCCTGCAATCCTACAAACAAAGCGACCGCCGGTGAGTCAGCAACCGAAGCTAAACGGCCAGGCTCTCCACCCAGGATAGCAATTAATTCTTCATTGACAATTTTAATAATCTGCTGGGCTGGTGTTAGGCTGCGCAATACTTCAGAGCCAAGAGCACGCTCTCGCACCTTGGACAAGAATTCCTTGACTACCTTAAAATTTACATCTGCTTCCAAAAGCGCCAGCCGTACTTGACGCAAAGCATCGTCAATGTCCCCTTCGCTAAGCTTGCCTTTCCTGCCAAGCTTATCAAATACAGCGGTCAACTTTTGAGTCAAGACTTCAAGCATATTAACCCCGAAGTATTTTATTCTTGGCTACATCCCATAGTCAACTCATTTTGCCACGTCCAGAACTTTTCATCTCAAACTAGGAATCCTGTTGCACTTAACCCAGAATCAGCATACTATATAGATTTGATGGAATATCTTTGGGCACCATGGCGAATAGAATATATACAAAGGGTCACAGAAAGCGGCTGTATTTTATGCCAGAAACCCAGAGAAAATAACGACGAGGCAAATTTTATCCTTTATCGTGGTCAATACAATTTCATAATCCTGAACGCCTTCCCCTATAATCCAGGACATTTAATGGTCGCCCCCTATCGGCATATAGCAAATTTACAGGACTTAACGGATAAGGAAGCAAAGGAACATTTTGACATTATCAAGAAAGGCTTGGAGCTTCTTAAAGAGGTAATGAAGCCAACTGGCTTCAATATCGGCTTGAATGTGGGCAAAATTGCTGGAGCCGGGATAGCGGAGCACCTCCATACTCACATAGTCCCCAGATGGCAAGGTGACACTAACTTTATGCCGGTGTTGGCTGATACCAAAGTCGTATCGGAAGCCGTGAGTGGCACATATAAAAAGCTAAGGGCAAAGTTATAGCATAGTTGCCAAATTTTATTGTGACCGTTCAGCGACTCTCCTTATAACCAAAACAATTCCTTTAACTTAGAAAGTTCGCTAAAATGACGCCAAAACAAGACAGTTGTGCAAGCAGTGATTCAAAAATACAAAGGGATTTGTCGTGTATTTCATTATTCTCCTGGGGATTGTCAGCCTATTCGGGGATATAACCTACGAAGGGGCTAGGAGTGTTGCTGGGCCTTACCTGGCTACACTGGGGGCGAGTGCCAGTGTTGTTGGTTTGGTAGCTGGCATTGGCGAATTCGTGGGCTATGCTCTGCGCCTGGCCTCTGGCTATCTTGTCGATCGCACTAAGGCATATTGGCTTTTGACCTTTATCGGTTATGGACTGCTTCTGTCTATTCCCTTGCTGGCTTTCGCTGGCTATTGGCAACTTGCTGCCGTGCTTATCATTTTGGAACGGATGGGGAAAGCAATCAGAAGTCCAGCAAGAGATACCATGCTTTCCTATGCCACAAAAGAGGTGGGGAGGGGCTGGGGGTTTGCTGTTCACGAGGCATTGGACCAGATTGGTGCTGTCATTGGCCCTATTGTCTTTTCCCTTGTTTTCCTTTTCCACGGTGACTATCGTGAAGGTTTTACCCTGTTATGGATACCTGCCTTGCTAACCCTGGCTGTTCTTGCCATAGCGAGGAGGAAATTCCCTTCACCGCAGAAATTTGAGGCTCACGAGGAAACGAACAAGCAAAGCGATAAAGGTAAGCTTCCTAGGGTTTTCTGGTTCTATACTATATTTACTTTGCTTTCCGTGGCCGGATTTGCCAATTTCCAGTTAATTTCCTACCATCTCCATGTTCAAGGTATTGTCCCGGATGCTCAAATTCCCATAATCTACGCCATTGCTATGGGCGTGGATGCCTTGGCAGCTCTTCTCGTGGGCAAGACATACGATAAAATTGGGCTTATATCGTTATTAGCAGTCCCTTTGTTGACCTTGCCTATTCCCTTCCTTGTCTTTTCCCATAGCTACAGCTTGGTGCTAATGGGCATAATATTATGGGGTGTGGTGATGGGGATTCAGGAAACGATTATGCGCGCCGCCATCGCCGACCTGACACCTGTGGAGAGAAGAGGATTTGCCTACGGAATCTTCAATACAGCGTATGGAGCTGGC
>JBGPRV010000208.1:0-2219 GCA_041489785.1 Dehalococcoidia bacterium
GGGTAAGAAATATTTACTTGGGGTGAGCGCCCCATTTAACACTAAACTTCTCTTTGACTTGTGGATTAACCAAGCCCTGAGGCCACTCCCCTTGCAATACTCTGGCCACCTCTTCCCAGGGCCACCTAAATAATTCTTCACGTGACTCCTCGGAATAGTAAGCAAAATGACCGGTGATGAGAACATTGTTAAGCTTGAGCAAGGGATTGTCGCGGCTAGGAGGTTCTGATTCCAACACATCCAAACCAGCACCGGCAATTAGTCCCTCTGAAAGGGCTGTATAAAGAGCCCTTTCATCCACGAGCTCTCCCCGGGCTGTGTTGATGAAATAAGCGGTGGGCTTCATCCTCTTAAATTGCTGAAGCCCCATCATGTGCTTGGTTTCTGGGGTGAGAGTAGCATGCATGGAAACAAAGTCCGACTCTTTAAGCAACTGGTCGAGCTCTACCGATTCCACTTTAAATGTCTTAAACAGGATGTTAGGCACATGGGGATCGTAGACAATGATTCTGAAGCCAAAAGCTTTGGCTTTCGGGACAAGGGTACGAGGTATATTGCCAAAGCCAATAAGCCCCAAGGTTTGCCCAGATAGCCGATGTAACGGCTTCAAGGCGCTCAAGTAGTCTGCTTGGGTACTCCATTTCCCATTCTTAATGTCAGGAAGAAGTTGATAAAACTTCCTGGCGCAGGCGAGAATAAGTGCCATAGCGTGGTCTGAGACCTCCTCCAAACAATAATAGGGAACATTGGCAACACAAACACCTTTTTCGGTAGCTGCGGCTATGTCCACATTGTCATAACCTATACTCGTAAGGGCAATCAGTCGGCATTTGTTTAGATTCTCGATTACTTTGGGACTAAAGACATACCCTGGCGTTATCCTTATTCCCACTGCTATAACAGCGTCAGATTCAGAACAGGCGGAGATAAGTTCCTCTTCAGTAGTACAGAAAGTCTTTTCCACTTCCGCTCCTAACTTGGTCAACAACTCATCGTAGGTGGGAATTATCCCGGGCACATAAAAGGTATCAACTACTTTGAAGCTCAAACTCCTGCCTCCATGTCTATTTTTGCTAGAGCAATCTCCATCGCCCTAAACTCCATGATTATAGCATTGTCACATGGGCATCTTCAGTGTGAGTCCTCCGGGCCCTTTCCACATGTCCATTAAGCTGGAGTGAGCGCGGCGGAAAAACAAAAAGGGTTGGTGTGGACGGACAATGCACATCCTGTACATTCGCCACTCACTTGTACTGAGCCATACCATAATGTACTATATATTCAGGTCGCTTTACCCAAAAACGGAGATAAAAGATATTAGTTTGAGCGGTAATGAAAAATGAAATAGGAGGTTAAGATGTCTGATGTGATAGCCAAGGTAATATCCCAGAAGGGGACTTGCGAAGCTCAACACAAGGTTGGTGATGAGTTTGTCATCGGAGAACAGATGCCGCCTGACCTTTGTTCATGGGCTTTTCACTCCCTTTTCCCTTGTGCCCAAGTCCTTCGATTCGGTGGTTCGTTCCCCTGGGAGAAAGACCGAAACAAGGCTACTGTTGCCTGTCCTGACCCAGGAAACCCGGTGGTGTTTGAACTAAGGCGCACTTTGCCTTAACGAGATAATCGCAGGACTAAGCAGCCCCAAATCAACCGATATGAGCGGATCCTAGCTGGCCTTATCACTGAGCTTAAAGAGAGGATTT
This sequence comes from Dehalococcoidia bacterium, assembly GCA_041489785.1. Classification (GTDB taxonomy): domain Bacteria; phylum Chloroflexota; class Dehalococcoidia; order GIF9; family AB-539-J10; genus RBG-13-51-36. The sequence goes on from JBGPRV010000208.1 coordinate 1,704, forward strand.
TATTTTTGGGGGCCACGGCGCTACCATGAAGGGCTGGGCAATGTCACACCCTATGACCTCGACACAGGAAGACATCTTTAAATAATACGGAGGAGGAAGGAGATCAAAAGCAAGACATTAGCAGCAGGAATAGATTATAATAAGACCGCCACGGAGCGGGGGCATAGCCTCCAAAGTATCCGATATTTTCGATGGCCCAATTGTCCCACTTCCGCGGATTACATATAGTCGCCGTCTCTATAAGTATAAAGGAGGCAAGACCTGAGAACGATGCGAACATGGTTTCTAGAGACTAGACCCCAGTTTTTGATAATCTCGCTGATGGTGGTATTTCTCGGTACTTCAGTAGCCTGGTGGTATCATGGTTACTTCAGTCTTCTGTATTGTCTACTGGCTCTTGTTGGACTACTCCTTGTCCACACCAGCGTTAACACATTGAATGATTATTTCGACTACAAGAGCGGGATAGACCTGGAAGTAAAAAGAACGCCTTTCAGTGGGGGAAGCGGCATCTTA
>JBGPRV010000209.1:0-2214 GCA_041489785.1 Dehalococcoidia bacterium
AATAACAGGGTGGTTGCCTTTGAGGAAAAACCATCACAACCAAAAAGCAACTTGGCTTCCATGGGCATTTACGCCTTTAACAAGAATATCCTCTTCAAGGTCTTAGAAGATGCTCATCGCCGCGGATTGCAAGATTTTGGCAGCCAGATTATACCGGATGCAATAGACAAATATCAGGTTTATGGTTATAAGTATCAAGGCTACTGGCGTGATGTCGGCACAATCGAAGCCTACTGGCAGGCCAATATGGACCTCATTATTGATTTGCCCTCATTTAATCTCTACGAACCTGGGAGTCAAGTAAGAACACCCTCGGTAGACATGCCCCCGGTAAAACTAGGACCAAGGGCTCAAATAAGCAGAAGCCTTGTCAGCAATGGCTGTATTATAAACGGCAGCGTATTTAATTCGGTGCTTTCTCCCCATGTTTATGTGGAGGAAGGAGCTCAAGTGATAGACTCCATTGTTTTTGATGATACCATTATTGCCAAAGATGCTGTTGTCCACCGCGCCATCATTGACAAGAAATGCTATATCGCCCAAGGATGCTGCATTGGCTATGGCGATGACTATACTCCCAATAAGGACGAACCCGTATACCTAAATTGTGGCATCACTGTAGTGGGCAAAGGAGCAAGGTTGCCCCCAGGGTTGAAAGTCGGGCGAAACTGCAAGATCGATTCCGAGGTCCAGGAGAGCAACTTCTCTACGCTCTTTATTCCCAGTGGTAGTTCCGTCGCAGGCGGAGAAAACATTCTCCAAACCCGATTTCAATAATGAGGATTTTGTTTATCGCCTCTGAGGCTTTCCCTTTAGCTAAGGTAGGTGGACTGGCAGATGTCACAAGTTCTCTAGCCATAGCCCTCCGAGACTTGGGACATGAGCCATGTTTGATATTGCCCAAATACGGTAGCATAAAGGCCCCCATCCAAGACATTCAGAGAAAGAACGTTGCTGTCAGCTTTATGGGGCATTATGAACAAGTAGCCCTGAAAATGACCAGGCTAAAAAAGAGGATACCGGTATACCTGGTGGAAAACGACGATTACTTTGGGACCGAGGAAATCTATACGCAGGGCGAATTGGAGCGTTTTCTCTTTTTTTCGCTAAGCATCCCCAGCATAATCTCCCAGCTTGATTTTCGTCCCGATATTATTCATTGCCATGACTGGCATACCGCCTTAGTACCCTTGTGGCTTAAAAAAGCAAAGATAGCACTGCCCTGTATATTCACCATCCACAATTTGGCTTATCAAGGGTTCTTTGACCAGCAGTTTTTTCTACGCTCCGGGCTTTCCTCTGTATGGCAAGAATATATCCCAGTTGGTGCTCCCAGGCCATCGCTAAACTTCATGAGCCAGGGAATTCTTCTGGCCGACATTGTGACCACGGTTAGCCCTACCTATGCCTCAGAGATACTGACATCGCAATATGGTGAGGGCTTGGAGCAATTACTAAGCTATCGGGGCAATGAGCTTTATGGCATAGTGAATGGCATAGATTATGATGAGTATAACCCAGCTACCGATCCCTATCTGGAAAGGAACTATGATTCCACCACGATAGAAAAAAGGGTTGATAATAAACTTGCCTTGCAAAGAAAGGGCGGGCTGCCGCAAAGCCCTGACATCCCTTTGTTTGGCATGGTGTCTCGTCTTGAGGAGCAAAAGGGGATTGATTTGCTGCTCCAGGCTATAGGCCCGTTTATTACAGAAACAAGAGCACAACTGGTTATCCTTGGTGAGGGGAGGGAGCATTACCATAAATTGCTTGCCGAGGCAGCGCTAAAGTACCCCGATCGCCTCTCGGTATTTATTGCCTATGATGAACGATTAGCCCGGCTTATTTACAGCGGCTCCGACATATTCCTCATGCCTTCGCGTTTTGAGCCCTGTGGATTGGGGCAGCTAATAGCCATGCGATACGGTGCCATCCCTGTGGTGCGACATACCGGGGGGCTTGCTGATACAGTGAAGGACGTGGCTGAAGGAAACGGGAATGGCTTTGTGTTCCAAAATTATACCGTCCTGGAAATGCTGGAGGCGATAAAAAGAGCCGAGGAGAGCTTCTATCACCGGGCTGAATGGCAAAACCTGATGAGACACAATATGAAGCTAGATTTCTCCTGGAAAGCCTCGGCCAGAAAATACGAAGAGCTTTATCTGCGAGCGCGGAATGTATGTCAGACAGGAGACATTATCCAGAAATGACAGA
>JBGPRV010000210.1:0-2181 GCA_041489785.1 Dehalococcoidia bacterium
AAAACACCTTAAAATGCGGGGCATTATGGTGGGGCCCGACTTCGCTTTAGGACGAGGCGGGGAAGGCAATATCAACCTGCTCCGCACTCTGGGAGATGAAATGAAGTTCAGTGTGGAAGTCATCCCTCCCTATACAATCAATGGCGAAGTAGTTAGCAGCACTCTCATCCGCCAAGCATTAATTCAAGGCGATATGAGAAGGATAGAAAGGCTAATGGGGCGCCATTTCTACCTGAAAGGCAAGGTCATCACTTCCGACAAACGTGGACGAGTTTTGGGATTTCCCACCGCTAACCTGGATATAAAGCCACAACAAGCATTACCAGACAACGGCATCTATGCTACTATCACTCAGGTAGATGGCAAGCGATTCCCCTCAGCAACTAATATTGGCATCCGCCCTACCTTTGGGGAGGGGGAAAAAATAGTGGAAACCCACCTGCTAAACTATATGGGTGATTTATATGGCAAAGAGATAAGGGTAGAATTTGTGCAAAAATTAAGGGATGAGCAACGCTTTCCCTCTTCCGAAGAGCTAAAGATACAAATCGAAAGAGATGTTCGAAAAGTAGAAGCACTTTTAGCTAAAGATTTAAAATGACTGATACAAGGTTTGCTACCCTGTTAAAACGAGGTGTAGCTGAAATTATAACAGAGACAGAGCTACTAAGGCTGCTGAAATCGGGGAGAATTTTAACCCTGAAGCAAGGCTTCGACCCCAGTGCTTCTGACATCCATCTGGGACATGTGGTGGGCCTGAGAAAGCTGCGTCAATTCCAAGAGCTAGGACATAAAGTCACTCTTATAGTTGGCGACTGGACAGCCAGGATTGGCGACCCCAGCGGTCAGTCGGCTACTCGACCCATGCTTTCCTCCAATGAAATAGAAAACAATGCTCAAACTTACATGGAACAATTCTTCAAGGTGGTAGATAAGGATAAAACAGAGCTAAGATGGCAAAGCGAATGGTTTTCCCAGTTCACCTTGGATGAAGTAATTAAGCTTACCAGCAAATTTACCGTCGCCCAACTTCTAGCCAGAGAGGATTTTAACAAGCGGTATAGTTCTGGCAACCCTATATCCCTTGCTGAAATGCTTTACCCTTTGCTTCAGGGCTATGACTCAGTGGCTATCAAAGCTGATGTTGAATTCGGTGGCATTGACCAGAAATTCAATTGCCTTGTGGGCAGAGAACTCCAGCAAAGCACGGGGCAGCCTCCCCAGCAAGTTTTCCTTGTTCCCCTCCTGATTGGTACTGATGGTAAACAAAAGATGAGCAAGAGCTTAAATAACCACATAGGCATTGCTGAGCCTCCCCGGGAAATATACGGCAAGGTGATGTCCATCCCCGACTCCCTTGTCCTGGATTATTTTGAGCTGGTAACCGACGTTCCTGAAGAAGAAATCGCTGAGTTTAAGAAGCAACTGAAAACTCACTCAGTTAACCCCATGAACCTTAAGAAACGCCTGGCTTATGAGATCGTAAATCAATTCCACAGTACTGAGCTAGCGCGGGAGGCAGAAGAATACTTCCAAGGACGGTTCCAGACGCGAGAACTTCACAAAATAGAGGCGGGAGTTAGTATTGGTATCAAAGTTAGCGTTAAAGCGATCCACCGCAGGGATATGCCAAGGTGGCTTGTGAATAACAAATTTGCGAATAGCATGAGCGAAGCTAAAAGGTTACTTGCTCAGGGTGCCGTTCAGATAATCCGAGTAGATGGAACCAGACAGGTGGTCAGGGACGAGATTGTTGAAATTAGACCTGGTGATAAAATTAAAGTTGGTAAACTCCGCTTTGCTGAAATCGTCGATGCTGATAAAAAAAGGCCTAATTAGGAGGTAAAAATGCAGCTACGTATTCCGGGACCAACACCTTGCCCACCACAAGCCCTCGAGGCCATGGGACGGCAAATGATAAACCATCGGGGGGGAGAATTCGGCAAAATGCTCAATTCAATAACGGGGAAATTAAAACAAACGTTCCAGACTAAGGGAGACGTTTTCGTACTTACCGCTTCGGGCACCGGCGGCTTGGAAGCAGCCATTGTTAATACTCTATCGCCAGGGGACAAGGTTTTATCCCTCGCCAACGGATTTTTTGGTGAGCGCTTTGCCGATATTGCCGAAGAATATGGCGCTGAAGTAATCCGCTTGAACTTTGAATGGGGGAAGCCAGTT
>JBGPRV010000211.1:0-2172 GCA_041489785.1 Dehalococcoidia bacterium
CGCTAAGAGAGAGATGAAGAATACCAGAAGCATCATCATGAAGAACCGCAGGCCGGCCACTCAAGGCGTATGTCCCGTATGCGGGACCAAGATGTTCAGAATAGGGAAGGGTTAAAACTACTATCGTAGGTGGCAGAACCACTGAAAGGCTGGGTATCTGTACACAAGGATACCCAGCCTTTCACATTACTACTCATATCTGGGCTCGTGGTTATGCCCGCCCACATCAAAAACCGTTTCTGAATTGCTTAAATTGCTTATTGGAATTTAATTCAGTTACCCCTGAAAAATTTCGCACTCGTAGGGTGCTGGTTACCCCCAAAGTTATTAAGAGCACTACGACGCCAGCCACAATTACACCCAGCCCAACTGCAAGAAAGGCCTTCCTCCAATCCATGCCCAGTAGCCAAGCCAAAATAGTCTCCGTATACGCTCCAGAATGAAGTCAAAGAGGCTATTCTCGAAACCAGCATCGAAGATGCTGCCCTCGAAGTTGAGATGCAATCTTCTCTTCGCCAAGGGGCGTGCTTCTATGAACTGATGTAAAGGTGCATTCAGTTCCCGATACGTATCTACCAATTGCCTCCACACTATTTTGCTATAATCAAGAGGCAAGATTTCTCCATGAACTTCATAGATTTGGGTCGACTGATAGCAGAGTATGGGGCTACCGCTGTCTATGGCATCCTTTTTGCCATGATTTTCGCGGAATCTGGCTTATTCTTCGGGTTCTTCTTGCCAGGCGACAGCCTGTTGCTCACCGCCGGGTTGTTTGCCTACAAGGGAGTGGAGTTGCCGGGTGGGGGAGAACTCAAGCTCAATCTTTGGGTCCTGATGCCGCTGCTCTTTGTGGCGGCGGTGTTGGGCGATAACGTGGGCTACTGGTTTGGCAGAAAAGTGGGGCCGCCGCTCTTCAAACGACCGAAGTCGCTGCTGTTCCGACCGAAGAATCTGCTAGCGGCCAAGGCGTTCTTTGACAAACACGGCGGCAAAACCATCACGATCGCCCGGTTCATGCCCTTCATTCGCACCTTCGTACCCATCGTGGCAGGAGCGGTGGATATGAAATGGCGCCGCTTTATGTTCTTCAACCTGTTTGGCGGCCTTCTCTGGGCAATTGGGGTGACGTTAGCGGGCTATTTGCTGTGCCGGCTTATCCCACCCGAAGTCCTCGATAGGTATTTTCTCGTCATCATTGCTGTCGTCATCATTGTGTCGATGATGCCGGCCCTCATCCACCTCTGGAGAGAAGAACGCCACGAGATTTTCGCCTTCGTGAAGACGCGCATCTTGAGGAGACCACCCGATGGGAAAAACACGTCGGCTGCCAATGAGAGGCAAAGATATAGCCACAAATAAGGTCAATCCCCAGAAGCCGTATTTATCTACTTTTGGCTTGCCTCTTTTCCTTAAACTATCCAGATACTTGTTGAACAACGGGATTCGGGACAGGAGCTTATCGTAAAAAAGACGCAAAGCAAAAAAGACGGGGAAAAATATCAGGGCGTTAGCAATGACCGCTATAAAGAAGGTAAACCAGAGGGCTAGTCCCATAGATATGCCTAACGGTATGCCACCCCTTAATTCACTAATGGGCAAAACGCTGGCTAGCAAAACCCAAGCTATTTCCCTTGTCATTATATGTTTCCAAAACAGCGCTGCTTATGACAGAGAAGTATAGTTTAACATATGTTATTACATCGTGTGCTCATTGCCAACCACTCGATTCCGTGCTATCCTCTATTTAACTTGCTTGAGATAGGAAATGCACACAAGGAGACTATTTGGGACTAGTGGTATCCGGGGCGTAGTTAACCAGGATTTATCGCCTGATTTCTGCCGCCAAGTTGCCTCGGCCATAGGCACTACCCTCCCTCCCGCCTCCACAGTTTGTATCGCTACCGACACCAGGGTAAGCAGGGATATGATTAAGGAAGCGGTTACTGCAAGCTTGCTTTCTTGTGGCATAAACGTAGTTGACTTGGGCATTTTGCCTACCCCAGCGCTGGCATTGCTCACCCGGGAATTAGACTTTGCCGCTGGAATTATGGTCACTGCCTCCCATAATCCCCCCGAGTTCAATGGAATCAAGCTTTTCACCGAGAATTCGCTGGGATACAGCCAGGCTCAAGAAGCGGAGATAGAGAAAGTCTATTTTGAACAGAAATTCCG
>JBGPRV010000212.1:0-2169 GCA_041489785.1 Dehalococcoidia bacterium
CTCTTGTTCTTGTGCCGGTATTCATGATCGGCATTCAGGAAGTCCCCGTGACAAAGGACGAGGTCGATAACGGGATACTCGTCTCCCGCTTCGTCAGCAGGAGGATACCGACCGAAGACGTAGAATATGTCGCGACCGTTATGAAACCCTGTTGGGACTTGACTGTTGCAGTCGTACGACAATTCCCGACCAGGATAGGCGAGTCCCTTGGTTTCATATCCCTCGGTGTACTCGACAAGGGCGAAGTCAGGGTATGTATTCCGCCCGGCTCTGTCGTAGTGAACGGCACAGGCATCAAGCCGAGCCTGGAACCAGTTCTGAAAGTGATACTCCTTATCGGTTCTGCTCACCTGGCGAATCAGAACGCCGTCAAGAACGGCACGGGCGACCTGCCTGAAAACCACGTATACTTTTGTCTGTTTCATAGGATTGCACCTTATCACTGCATTTGCGCTGAGCCAATTCCCTTCTGGCTAACAATAATTAGACTGATCCGCATAAGATGTGGAGTTCTGGGTTCCTGTCAGTATAACACGCAGTGGGATTTCTTGCCGAAGGCGTGTTAACCCCTTTGCATTCAATTGCTTGCTGCTAACTGACGGGAGATAATGGAGACACTGTGGTACTGTAACATCTTAGTCGGTAGGGGTTGATAAAAGGGTAGAGACCTCTCAGAATCCTGGGATGGCTGAGAAAGCTAATCTTTGGATTAAGGAGGTCTCTTGATGGAAAGCATAGAAGAACTCGCCGCCAGACTCAAGGGGGATGTGGGGAGGTGGGAGGAGATGGTCTTTCAATGGGCCTGCGATTTGGCTAAGGCTGTAGCTAAGTACCTGCTGGAGAAGACCGACGAGGCGCTGATGAAGAGTAGAGAGGCCGGCCTTACGGTGGAAGGCTTCAGGGAACGCTGGATAACCACTCTGTTCGGTGACGTCAGGATCAAGCGACGGCTGTATCGAGATAGCTCAGGCCATAGCCGCTTCCTGCTGGATGAGACCATGGGACTGAGGAGAAGGAGTCAGGCTAGCCCTAAAGTAGAGGAGTTAGCCACCTTTCTGTCCAGCCACCTGCCCTTTGGGAAATGTGAGCAACTCCTGAAGGCCATACTGCCGGAGGGTCTATCACATACCACCATCCACCGTCTGGTGGGCCGGGCAGTAGACCCCCATGTCAGAGAAGAGGAAAGGGAACTGGCTGAGCTCTTTGAGGATGGGGCGCTTCCCCAGAGTGAGGATCGGGCAGTGCCCTATCTCATGGTGGAAGCAGACGGAACTTTCATTGCCCTGCAGCGGGAGGATGAGAGACGCACCGAGGTGAAGGTGGGCATTGCCTACGAAGGATGGCAACCCCTGGGCAAAGGCCGCTATGAATTGAAAGAGAAGACCAGCTATACCGGCATCATGGATGGAGAAAGGTTTTGGGACGGCTTCTCCCTGGCCCTGGCCAAGAAGTACGACCTGTCTCAGATCGGCCAGGTGGTGGTAGGCAGCGATGGAGCCGAGTGGGCTAAGGAAGGAGCTGATCTCCTGGGAGGCCTTTTCCAGTTGGACCGGTTCCATCTCCTCCGGGCGATCTATCGCGGTATAGGCAGCGATCTGGCCGGTGAAGTATACCGGGCATGCATTACCGGAGATGTGACCAAGGCTGATGCCATACTGCGGCAGGCTCAGGAGAGCGCCCAGGGTGAAGCAGCAGAGCCAATCGCACAGCTGAGGGCGTACCTCTTGAATAACTCTCATGGCCTGCGGGACTACCGTCTGGTGACAGGATATGATGGATTGAGAGGCTTAGGGGCCATAGAAGGCAATGTGGACAAGCTCATAGCCAACAGAATGAAGAAGCGTGGGATGAGCTGGACCAAAAGAGGCGCCAATAGGATGGCCAGACTCATCAACCTCAGAGAGCAGAGGCAACTCCATCTCTGGGTGAATCATCGAGGCAGACAACCCACGCCTCAGACCCCACTGTCACCAGTCCCAACGCTATCCAGGAAAGGCACTGCTAGGGAGGACGGTGGCTGGCTTGAAGCGGTCTTGCCGGCCCCCTCCGGGCCACAGGCCAATCGCCCCTGGGCTCAGGTACTGCGCTCCATAGCCCGCCAATATAAAGGTGCACTCTGAATGACCACCAGGATTCTACCGACTAAGAGTTGACAGTAACGCGTAGGAC
>JBGPRV010000213.1:0-2130 GCA_041489785.1 Dehalococcoidia bacterium
AAGAACCACAACGGATATTCTAAAAGAGCTCAAAGACGGCAGGGGAACAAAGTACAATGCCAGTGTAGTGGATGTGATGCTGCTGAAGATTGAAAGCGGGGAATTCAGGTCTATGTGGAATTGAAGAAATTCGAGAAGCACAGCTACATAAAATTCAATTCCTTAACAACGTCAAGGAAAGTCTCAAAGGGTTTATATTTAAGATTGTTCTCCCTGCAGTACGCCAGCAAGTCGCCTGTGGCAAAAACATGGTGAGCGTATTTTGCTGGAGCAACATCGGAATCGCCATTCCCTATATATATTACCTTGTACCCTAGCTTTAGAAACGATTGGATATATGCCTCTTTAAATCCATCCTCCAATCTTTTGCCATCCGGCCCCACATATTGAACTTTCATTCCTTCAGGGTGGAAGGAAGCTTGCGCAGCATACACTTCGATATTTCTCAGCCCCAGGTCTTTCAGCACAGCCTCTACGTAAAAATCCAGACCGTTGCTCACAATCACCAATCTGAAGCCTTTTCCTAGGCAATAATTTACCAGTTCGTGAAGCCCAGCTCGCACCTTAACATTACCTTTTAGAGCTTCAAGCAGCTTAGGTTTATCGGCTTTAACCATGGCAAAAGCCTTAGTATTGAACTCCCCGACAGACATCCTGTGCTCTTTATACTCCCGCAGTAATTGTCGCCAATCTCCCTGAGCGAAGGCGTCCAAAAGAAAGAAGCTAGTATCTTCTTCGGTAACTGTACCGTCAAAATCACATTGAACTAAGATTTTCACCGTTGACATTCCAGCAAAATATATCGATTTCCTTTATAGCCCCACCTCTTCTTAGCGCTCAGAGACAAATATAGTTAGATTAGCACACTATACCAGGAAGATAAAGGCTAAGCTCTCTCTACCAACATGTAAATTGACAGCGTCCATTTTTGAAGCTATCATTTATTCTTCGTGGGAAACATAGAGCACAACCCGACACTTGCTGAAGTAACCGACGCTTTTCTATCACATTTACCGCCGGAAGAAAGGGGGAAAATACAGGCAGAGATACTTAAATTCGTCAGATGGCTTGGCTCATCCCGGCAGGTGAAGGACATCAGCCCCGTGGATGTGGCTAGCTATGGCGAACAGATTATCCCATCGGCGGCTAAACCCATCAAATCCTTTCTTACGTATATCCAGAAACAGGGATTCAGCAGCACAAATTTAGCTCCCCACCTCAAGGTGAAAAAAACTTCTTCAAAAACAGCCGCTGTTTGGCAAAGTAGTCAGGTCCAGGCTACTTTGACCGCACAAGGCTACGCAAAATTAGAGAAGGAATTAGCCAACCTGAAAAATCAACGCTCTCAAGTTATTGAGGAGATACAAAAGGCAGCCGCTGACAAGGACTTTCGAGAAAATGCCCCTCTAGCAGCAGCTAGAGAGCAAAAGGCGCATTCGGAAGGGAGAATTAAGGAGATAGAGGCAATCTTAAATCAGGCGAAGATAATAAGGGAAGGCCAGGACACAGCTAGGGCAAAATTCGGAGACACAGTGGTACTTCGTGATTTATCCTCAGGTAAAGAGTTCAGCTATACTTTAGTCGACCCTCGAGAAGCAAATCCAGGCAAGGGTAAACTTTCTGTTGCTTCCCCCCTGGGCAAAGCAATCCTGGATAAAGAAAGGGGGCAAACAGTTGAAGTTGCTGCTCCTGCCGGTACTTTCTGCTGCCGCATTGAAAGCATTATGGCCCTCTCAACAGAAGGAAAAGTAAGCCCGCAGTGGCATAAAGAACTGACGGGTGCAAATGATTAAGACGGGACTTAAGCTGCGCTAATCTTCGTCAGCTTCGCCTGTGAAAAGATTTTAAGGTTTGTTGATTCGTCTGACGTGTGGCATAATGAATTAAGTCGCAGGACGCGGAGGGATCGCATAGTGGTCTAGTGCGGGCGCCTGCTAAGCGCTTACTCCGAGTTAAATCGGGGTCGAGGGTTCGAATCCCTCTCCCTCCGCCAAAAGGTCAAAGGGCTAAATAATGCTTATGATTAATTATTGCCTGCCCGATCCAGGCAACGCTTCCACCGGGCGTTTACCCAACGCTGCAGTGCCTCAATCTGTTCTTCGGTAATATTCTTGAACCTCCCCTGTTCCA
>JBGPRV010000214.1:0-2103 GCA_041489785.1 Dehalococcoidia bacterium
ATGACGCAAGGAAAGTCGTTAGAAGAATTGAAAGAAAACCTCAAAGATATTTATGACGATTTAACCAGTGGTGCTATTCCTTATGTTCGTAAAGTTGCCGAACTGGAAATAGCATGAAAAGAAAAGAGCTGGTAGGGCAACTGGAAGAGATGGGTTGTATTTCTATCAGGCGTGGAAGAAGACACGATTGGTATCAGAATCCAAGAACAAAAGTTGCTCAACCTGTTCCGAGACATAACGAAATCAACGACAATCTTGCAAAACATATCATAAAAATGTTGAAGAAGGGTGGCTAACAGCCGTCCTTGATTTCGGTCGTTATACCAAGAATTTATCTAAAGGATACAGATATCTCGATTGCTCTAACAGAAGTCCCTGTTCGACTCATTAGTGCCACACGTGATAGGAACTTAGTGCCATAAGTCGGTGCCGGACGCTCAATTGAAAGCCCCTCTTTTATAAGCTATAATGGACAATTCAGAAAAGGAGACTATCTTTGCTTAAAAGCCATAACTGTGGGGAACTGAGGAAAAACCATGCCGGACAGAAGGTAACTTTAGCTGGCTGGGTGCACCGGCGCCGTGACCATGGCGGGAAGGTATTCATTGACCTTCGTGACCGGGAAGGCATAGTTCAGGTGGTGTTCAATCCCCAGGTATCACAAGAGGCATACGAGATAGCTGGTTCGTTCCGTAGCGAGTATGTGATTCAGGTTATCGGAGAAGTTGTTTCCCGCCCTGAAGGCACGGAGAATCCCAAGTTGGCTACCGGAGATATTGAAATCATCGCCAAAGAGGCTGTCATCCTTAATCCATCGAAAACGCCGCCATTTTACATAAGTGAAGATGAAGAAGTTGAAGAATCACTTTGCCTCAAAAATCGTTACCTGTACCTGAGAAGACCGAGGATGAAGGAAAATCTTCTGTTACGCCACAGGATGATAAAATTTATGCGAGATTTTCTGGACGCTAAAGGATTTGTGGAAATTGAAACACCTATCTTGATTAAGAGCACGCCAGAGGGAGCCCGGGACTACCTTGTGCCCAGCCGTGTCAATCCCGGCAAGTTTTATGCTCTGCCTCAATCTCCACAGCAGCTCAAACAAATCCTCATGGTAGCTGGGTTTGACAAGTATTTCCAGATAGCTCGTTGCTTCAGAGACGAAGACCTCAGAGCAGATCGCCAGCCTGAGTTTACTCAGCTTGACCTGGAGATGAGCTTTGTTGAGGCGCCGGATATATTACAGCTAATGGAGAAACTTTTTACCTCGCTTGTGAAAACTGTTAAGCCTGATATGCGATTACTAGAGCCCTTCCCCCACCTTTCATATAAGGAAGCGATGGAGAAGTATGGCACAGATAAACCGGATATCAGGTTTGGCCTGGAGATCGAGGATATATCTGATATTGCCGCTAACACAGACTTTCAAGTTTTCCGCTCAGCCCTCGACAACAATGGCAAGGTAAAAGGAATATGTGTCCCTGGTTGTGGTCATTATACTCGCCATCAACTTGATGAATTGATAAATTTAGCAAAGAGTTGTGGTGCCCAGGGTTTGGTGACCATAGCTTTTACAGGTGGGGCAATAACTCTGGATGAGGTGAAATCGGCGGTTGCTAAATATTTAACTTCTCGCCAATTGGAAGAAATAGCCAGTAGATTCGAGGCAAAGCCTGGCGATCTTTTACTTATCGTCGCTGATAAGCTAAATATAGTCAACAAAACACTTGATGAATTACGCCGCCAGATGGCAGAGCGTCTTAATCTAGCTGATGCTAAGCTATTGGCTTTTGTTTTTGTAGTTGATTTTCCTCTGTTGGATTGGAATGAGGCTGAGAATCGTTGGGAACCCATGCATCATCCGTTTACCGCTCCTCGATGGGAAGACGTGGTGCTTCTCGATAAAGAACCAGCTAAGGTCCGTGGTCAACATTATGATGTAGTGTGCAATGGTTGTGAACTTGGCAGTGGCAGCATCAGGATTCATAAGCGTCAATTTCAAGAGAGGATGTTCAGCCTCCTTGGTTATAGCCAAGAAGAAATGGAAAGCCGATTTGGATGTCTCTTAGAAGCACTGGAATATGGAGCGCCACCCCATGGCGG
>JBGPRV010000215.1:0-2097 GCA_041489785.1 Dehalococcoidia bacterium
ACTGCATTCACATACGGTGCGCCCAGGGCTATAGCCTTAAAGACATGGTCTTCCAGAGCAATGCCACCGGCAATGGCACAGCTAGGGATAAATTCGCCTTTTTCATCCAGTCGTTTCAAGAATTTATGGAGAAGACTTTCCAGATAAACTGTGGGGATGCCCCACTCGTTCATCATTCGCCACGGGCTCATGCCGGTGCCACCACCAGCACCGTCTACAGTGAGGAGGTCTATTTTGGCTTCTGAGGCAAATTTCACTGCGCGAGCTAAATCAGCTGCTCTATAAGCTCCAGTCTTAAGGGTAACATACTTGGCGCCGATCTTCCTCAGTCTTTTCACCTCTTTCAAAAATGATTCCTCATCTACCATTCCCAGACGGGAATGTCGCTCAAACTCGCTTATTCCACCTATCTTATATGTCTCTTGAACGTAAGGATTCTCTGGGTCAGGAAAAACAATGTACCCCCGACGTTTAAGCTGGAGCGCCCGTTCTACGGTGGGCAGCTTAACCTCACCGCCGATATCCTTTGCTCCTTGGCCCCACTTTATTTCAATACCTTCGACTCCGAGTTTCTCTACCGCATACTCAGGAACGCCCAGGCGGGTATCTTCGACATTCGCTTGCACCAGCAGTGTTCCATAGCCTTCATACCATTCTTGGTACACTCTCACCCTTCTTTCGAGGTCCGGGGATTTCACGACTTTCCCATTTTTGAACTCGGCATTGGGGTCCATACCACAAACATTTTCCCCACAGACGAGGACCGCGCCACATATAGCTATGGCGATAGCCGTGCCTTCCCAATTCACCCTGGCTATTTCTGTGGAACCCAGCGCACCCGTGAAGAAGGGAATTTTCATCTTAATCTTCTGTTTCTTGGCACCAATTTCAGTAGAGAGGTCCACCGCAGAGAAGACAGCCTTATCCGGGTCGGCTTCGATACCCACCGCCCCAACGCAAGTTCCTTGAATGTTGAAATGGGAAAAATCTACCGGATAATCTTTTTCTGACCCGGCAATGACCTTGCCAAAGGGCTGAGGGTAGATAATCTCCCTTCCCCGGAGCGCTGACCGTCCTACTTCACAATAGCCGGGACAACCATCAACACAAGTGACACACAGACCTGAGATAGGTGCTGGCGCTACCCTAGTTGTGGTTACCGTGGCTGCACTGGAGTTTGGCTTGCTTAAAGTCATCTATTCCCTCCTTCATATTTTTACCAGTATTCCCTTTTCTTTTAGATATCGTTTTGCTTCAGGTATAGATATTTCGCCGAAGTGGAAGATAGAAGCAGCTAAAACTGCCGAAGCTTTGCCAATTGTCACAGCTTCATAAAGATGCTCCAATTTCCCCGCACCGCCGGAAGCAGTGACGGGAATTTTGACGGCTTCAGCCACGGCTTTAGTCATCTCTAGATCATAGCCCGCCTTGGTGCCATCAGCATCTTTGCTGGTGAGGAGAATCTCCCCAGCCCCCAGCTTCTCCACACTCTTTGCCCACCCGACAACATCTATCCCTGTAGCCTCGTTGCCACCTTTGACCACGACCTCTAAGCGTGGGCGTCGGCTTCCGGGCGGGTTCTTTCGCCCATCTATGGCAACAACGAGCCTTTCCTTACCAAATTTTCTGGAAGCCTCCCTTATAAGTTCAGGAGTTCTTACAGCCGCGGTATTGACCGAGACTTTATTTACGCCAAGGTCGAATAAGGCTTTCATATCCTCGGTATTCCTAATCCCACCACCCACAGCAAAAGGTATGGTAACCTTTTCCGCTACCTTCTTGACCCACTCCAGCCTTGTTCCTCTGCTCTCCACAGTAGCGGCAATATCTAGGAAGACGAGCTCGTCAGCGCCTTCACGGCAATAAGCCTCTGCTGCCTCCACCGGGTCTCGAGCATCCTTCAGATTCACGAACTTTATTCCCTTGACCACCCTGCCACCCTTCACATCCAAGCAGGGTATGATTCTTACTACATTCATTTCACAACTCCCAGAATTTAATCAAGTCTTTATATTCCATGATAGCGCTCATAGCACGATTTTCTACTTCTATGCCAGATTCAACAGCAGCAGCCACAGGGTTAAGCCCACCTGTGAG
>JBGPRV010000216.1:0-2075 GCA_041489785.1 Dehalococcoidia bacterium
TCTCAGCGTCAAATTTGGGGAGCATCTGGTTATTACCCATCGGGGCAGCGCTTTGGGCTCCATTCAGGAAGGGGATTTGGTGGAGACGGGGATAAGTAAGAACAATCGGGCTACACCCTTAGCTTCAACGGAGCTGGAAGTTCATCGTTGTATCTATAAGAATACCCCGGCACTGGCAGTGGTTCACGCTCATCCGCCTTACGCTGTGGCCTTGTCCTTCACGGAAAAGGAGATTGTGCCCCCCGATGTAGAAGGGCGGGCTCTGTTGTCTAAGGTGCCCATCTTATGTACAGGAGTGGAGTGGAAGCCGGGAGAACTTGCCGATGAGATAGCCAGGCTGATGGGAGAATACAGAGTGGTTTTAGTGCGCGGGCATGGAACTTTTGCTGCCAGCCAGTTGTTAGAGGAAGCCTATTACTATACTGTTGTCTTGGAGCAAAGTTGTCGCCTCCTCTACCTGCTTAAGGCTTTACAGATAGATCCCGGGATAATTCCCGTTTGAGAAATCCGGTTAGGCCGTTACGACTTTAGGGGAAACCAGGTAATACCAATCAGTGTATTTGGGATTTTTCCCCAGCATCACTTTGGCGAAGAATTTTTGTAATTTGGCGGTCATTTTGCCAATCTCGCCCGTGCCTATCGGGCGATGATCGATTTCCAGTATGGGTGCTATGTTGGCTGCCGTCCCGGTAAAGAAGCATTCTTCAGCTAGATAAAGTTCACTTCTGTCAACTTGCCTCTCAATAGTATCTATGCCCAACTCATTTTTAGCTAATTTCATGACCGTATCCCTGGTTATGCCCATGAGAATATTGTCGGATGAAGGAGGGGTTATCAGTTTTCCTCCTAAAACGAGGAAGATATTCTCACCGCTGCCTTCGGAGACATGCCCATCTTGAGTTAGCAATATTGCTTCATCAAAGCCATTTTCCCAGGCCTCGGTTTTAGCTAATGCGCTGTTTACATAGATGCCACAAATCTTGCCCCGTGGTGGAATCATGGTGTCATCCACGCGACGCCATGATGAGGTGCAGCAGCGAACACCATTCTCAGTATCAAGGTAAGGGGGGAGTGTGGTCACGACAATAAAGAAATCACTCTCCAGGTTGTGAAGACGGACTCCTACAGTTTCGGAGCTTTTATAAGCTAGAGGACGGATATATACGTCTTCCTGGTAGCCGCTTCTTTCCACAAGCTCCCCGGTCAATTGGCAAAGCTCATCAACAGAGTAGGGGAGATTTATCTTTAGGATGTGACAGCCGCCAAGCATGCGTTTATAGTGGTCTTGGATTCTAAAAATGCAGAATCTTTCCTGCTCGCTATCCCAGTTACCGCGGATGCCCTCGAAGCAAGCGGTGCCGTAGTGGAGGGCATGGGTCAGGATTCCGATTTTGGCTTCGGATAGTGGCATGAATTGTTTGTGGAAAAAGGCATAATCCGGCATGTCTCTCCTTTCTATTATTTATGGGCAAAGGTAGTCAATTATACTTCGTAGTATAAGTCAAGACAAGCCTTCCCTGCCATTCTGAACCACCTCGCAAAATGCAAACAGTAAAAATGAAAATGCAAAATGACAGAGCAAAGGTTAAAAATTTTGGGTTTTGATTTGTCATTTTGATTTTTGACCTTTGATTTTTGAATTATTTGGGACTAGGGTTTCCTATCCTCCTGACTACTTTCTGACAAAACGTCGTCTCCTGTTTTTATCGCCGATGGACCGTATTTCTTACGAATTTTGTCTACGGCTTGATCTAAGTGCCCGAACTTTGCGGCCCTGGAATCAAACATCGGGAGTTGGTTCTCCTCGCCAACCAGGCTTGATATTCGAATACCTATGAGGCGTATTGGGTTTTTCTGTTGTGCCAGAGCTTTACTCAGCAACTGCTGGGCTGCGGCAAAAATGACTTGAGTAACGTCGCTAGCTTCTTGTAAGGTGACCTGGCGGGTGATTGTCTTAAAGTCGGCATACCTCAGTCTTATAGCTACACATTTTGCCCTTTTATTTTGGCTGCGCAACTCCTGGCAGACCTCCTGGCATAGATTGTGAAGGTTAGCCTCCAGAAAATTGCGGTCCA
>JBGPRV010000217.1:0-2055 GCA_041489785.1 Dehalococcoidia bacterium
ACTACCCATTCGATTTGGTTATCGTCCTTGAGGACGGAAACAATGTGGTTCTTGTATCGTAATTGCTCTACCAGAAAAAATTGCCCCTTATAGTCCAGAGTAATATGATTCTCATCGGGGACTGAGGTTATCCTACAGATCTTTAACCCGCCTATACCAATTTCGATGACCTTCAGAATCGCTTCCTTTGCTGTCCAATAACGAAAAAGGGTGTCCCAAGACCTTTCCTTTAGTTCCCATTCCTCGTCACTCGCCACACGAGCAAAAAGTGATTCAGCCCGGGGCTTCATTTCTTCAATATCGATCCCGACCTTATCTTTGCTAACCACTGCTGCCACGTACTTAGGTTTATGGGAGAGAGACCAATAGATGCCAGCAACTGGACATGGTACACCCTTTTCATCCTTGAGTAGTCCTCCAAGCCTAACTCGGCTTCTTTCGGCACTCACTTTTAGCGCCTCTCGAGCAATCCAGCTTAGATGATCTACCTTTTCTTTCCCTGATGGTTTATGTTTAGCTTCGATAACTGGCATGACTACAGGAAATAAAGTCATGGGCTTACTAAAACCTTAATGCCTTCTTGATAATATCTTTATCAAAGTAGTTGATTGACATTCCAGCATCTACAATGATGCCCTGGGCGTTAATGCCATTGGCCCGCTCGCTCAAGAGAAACGCCACGATATTGGCTACCTCTTTAGTGGTCAGAGCTTTTTTGCGTAGTGTCAATTGTTCTGCGAAGAGGTAATAATCCAAATATCCTGGTATCCCTGCAGATGATGAGGTTTTTAACAGTCCGGCGTTCACGGAATTAAATCGGATTTGGGAAAAAGAACTGAAGGATTTAGCCAGAAAGCACAGGGTTGAGTCCAGGGCAGCTTTTACCGGAGCCATGAAGCCATAGGGTTCGGCTGCCATTTTGGTGGTTGAAATGGATATGGTGACTACAGATGCTTTCACATCCAAGAGGTTTTTAAACGCATTAGCAATGGCAATTAAGGAATAACAGGATATATCAATTGACTGCAGGAAGTCTTTCCTTTTGGTTTCGTGAAATGGCTTAAGTCCTTCTTCATAATTGGCAAAAGCTATGGAATGAACGATACCATGAATTTTGGGATACTTTTTGGAAATGTTTTCAGCCAGTTTCTTGATTTCCTGTTCCCGTTCGACATCGCACACGTAGATATCAGCACCAGGAAGGATTTTGGAAGCACTATCTTTTCTTTCTGCTGATTGAACACTATAGATTACATGTGCCTTTGCCTCGGAAAGAACCTCGCCAACAGAAAAGGCGACGCTCTTCTTATTAGCAACACCAAAAACAAGAAAAGTCTTATCTGCAACGTCTAAGAAATCCATGTAGTGCTCCTTTTATTTTTTCTAGTATATGTCAAGGTGCCTCTTTAGCTAAGGTGACAGTAAACTCGACCGTGACCGATGTCTTGCCGCTGACTGAGGCCTTGCCCTTCATGAAATAGGCATTACTGACTTTTTCCACCAGCTCTGCTTCAATATCTAAGGTGTTGCCGGGCTTGACGATACTTTTAAACTTGGCGTTGTTAATTCGGGTCAGAACAGGAATACCTCCCTTCATACCTCCCATCATTTTGGAGAGCAGAATTGCGCCTGTTTGAAAAATGGATTCACAAATAAGTGCCCCGGGCATGATTGGTTGTCCGGGATAATGTCCTGCGAAGACTGGCTCATCGGGTTTTATCTCTTTCGTTGTTTTGATTTTTGTGCCGCTTAATTCTACGATCCTATCGACAAACAAAAACGGTGGCCGATGGGGTATAGCATTTAGAATCTCCTCCATCTCATAATCCTCCAGTCACCTCAAGAGTAGAACCGGTAACATAGGACGCTTCTTTGGAAGCCAGGAAAAGAACGCAAGCTGCCACCTCTTCAGTGCTTCCGAATCTCTTTAAGGGAATCCTGGCTAGGTAAGCCTCACGCAATTTATCTGGAAGGTCTTGAATCAATTCAGTGGCAATAAATCCCGGTGAGACGCAATTAACCGTAATGCCCCGAGTGGCCACTTCCTTGGACAAC
>JBGPRV010000218.1:0-2051 GCA_041489785.1 Dehalococcoidia bacterium
GGCGGAGCCGGGTGGTTGGCGTGTTCCCTTCGGTCGAGAGCTATCTCCGGCTGACGATATGCTATCTCGTCGAATACTCGGAGGACTGGGCCAGTGAACGCAGCTATATCCGGGAGGACAAGGCCCTTGGTTGCTTGGATAGGCTCCATGAGCTGATGGCTCAAGCGGCTAACTGAAGAGGTTTAAGATGGCCCCGAAGTTGCAAACATCAGTTGACACGGCCAGACCATCTCAGGCATTCGCCGGATAATAAGACGAAACAAGTCTCCTGAGTAGAACACTGCATCGAAGCAACCCGGGCTTATCTAACACGAAAAGGAATATTCTAACTACAGATATAGCTTGATTACTCTAATAGAGATGGTTTTTCTACAACATATAAGACGGAACGTGGATCGATACCATGTTTCTCAAACGCGTCAGCGCCGAAATAGTCAATTCCGAATTGATTCACTTTGAATCCTGCATCTTCCAATCTTTTTATAAAACCTTGTTTTGAGTAGAATCTAACATGGTCACCTTGTTGGAAATGTTTCCACCTGTCGGCTTCACTCTTGATAGATGCATCTTCATAGACATTTTCCAAAGTTAGCAGGATAGGGACCATCACAATTCCCCAGCCACCAGGTTTAAGTATTCTATATAGTTCTGCTACAGCCTTCC
This sequence comes from Dehalococcoidia bacterium, assembly GCA_041489785.1. Lineage (GTDB taxonomy): Bacteria > Chloroflexota > Dehalococcoidia > GIF9 > AB-539-J10 > RBG-13-51-36. Next base: position 664 of record JBGPRV010000218.1, read on the forward strand.
TATCATCTTCCACATGTTCCAACACATGTGAACAAAGAAATAAATCGATGGAATTATTTTTGTAGACTGGCATATCTGTAATGTCGACTCTATCATCTACATTATCAAGAAATAGATCGGAACTTCGGTAATTCAGCAATGGTTGTTTCCTCAATACCGCTGACAAGGGTCCTGATGGCCCAAATTCTATAAATGAATATCTCTTCGTGACATCCATCCTTCTGAATTGTTGTTTAAAATATAGAGCATACAGTCTATTTCTATCCGCGGCTCCGCAATGCGGACACCCGTAGGCAACTATATTTAGCGTTTCCATAGCAAATATTGAATGAATATGTCCGTGTTCTTGCCAATTCACAAAGTACCTGACGGGTAGAAGACTAAAACGCCATACTCGTCTATTGCAGACAGGGCAATAGTAGCGCCTGCCCTTGCTAAGCATTTTTACGAATGTAAATAATTGTTGGAAACTTAGAGGGACCTTAGCTTTTGCGGTTTTTGCTAGAATTGAAATTGGGCTGCGTATAAGAATTTTAGCCGAGGACATGTTATTAAGAGAGGTCTCCTCTCATAAGAAAATGCTAACATACTGAGTCTATCGGTGAGAATATCTGACGCTGAGAGCAAAGTCAAGCCAGATGTCCTTTTATGGCGACCCTATCTAGATTGGTAAGCTAACCGCACCTATTTATGATATGGGCTTGTCCCAAAGTTACGAGATGGCGTTGATCCACAGGTAGTGTAAATGTAAGGAGACGATGTGGAGACAGCGGCGAGGCTTAGGTACTGCCTCCACAAGGAGGTCCATTGATCGGACTGAAATATTTTCCGGAAGAGGCTTATGCCAAGTGTTATGAGTCCGTTGTGGACTGCAAGCGGAATTTAGGGGAATACATCGAGCGGTACAACCGAGAGAGGTTGCATCAATCCCTGAAGGAATATGATACGCCTTTTGAGGCTTACCGGCAGATAAAAATGGCCGTGGTATGGTGAAGGAAATACACCTAGAAAAGGATTCATCTTTGGTCTTGACGCCTAGGCCATCTCAGACCTCCGGCTATCTTCGCGGTCGTCAGCGCCGATCGTAAATTGTGATGAACTACTTCAAGCACGAGAACGTCCGTTATTCCTCTTGAATGCAATCAATTTATCGCTCCCCGTAATAAGAGCATGAATAACCACGTATCGCGTTACGGTATGGGGCCGGTCCTAGCGACAACCACGAAATTGTTCCGCCAGACCAGCATCTGGACATGGGGCTTTGGCCCGCACGTACGATAGAAGCTATCTAATAGCCCCGCGCCGGAATATAAGGAAGACCGGCCGCGGGTCCGTTTTCGAAACGGACCTGGGCCGGGATCTTGTTGACATTGGCCGGATTGAAACCC
>JBGPRV010000219.1:0-2046 GCA_041489785.1 Dehalococcoidia bacterium
ATGGAAAAGAAATATGGAGGTGGTGTTGATGTTGCTGTGAGAAGCAGTGCTACTGCCGAAGATTTGCCTACAGCTTCATTTGCGGGACAGCAAACGAGTTACTTGAACGTGAGAGGAGAAGGCGACCTCCTGGAAAGGGTCATGGACTGCTTTGCATCTTTGTTCACGAACCGGGCAATATCGTACCGGGTAGATAAGGGGTTCGACCACCTGATTGTCTACCTATCTGTGGGAGTGCAAAAGATGGTCCGCTCTGATTTGGCCTGCTCTGGTGTCATGTTTTCCATAGATACAGATTCAGGTTTCAAGGACGTGGTCTACATAACTGCTGCCTATGGTCTGGGGGAAAACGTAGTACAGGGGGTCGTCGATCCAGACCAGTTTTACGTCTTCAAGCCCACTTTAAAGGAAGGTTTCAGACCTATTGTGGAGAAAAAGCTGGGGACGAAGGATAGGAAATTGGTCTACATGAGACATGGGTCTGGAGCGGAGCAGAAAGAGGTCAAGGTTGAAGAGCAAAGACAGTTCGCATTAAATGACGATGAAATCTTGATTCTCGCCAGGTGGGCCTGCATTATAGAAGAACATTACGGCGTGCCCATGGATATTGAATGGGCAAAGGATGGAGCAAACGGGGAACTTTTTGTAGTCCAAGCGCGGCCGGAGACGGTGCATTCGCAAGTAGACTTAGCTTCGCTGAGGACTTATGTGCTTGAAGAAAAGGGGAAGTTACTGCTTAGAGGGGAGCCAGTGGGTACAAAGATCGGACAAGGTGAAGTGTGTGTAATAGAAGACAGCAGTGAGATTCAGAAATTCAAAGATGGTCAGGTTTTGGTCGCTGATATGACAGACCCCGACTGGGAACCGATAATGAAGATTGCCAGTGGCATAGTTACCAACAAAGGTGGCAGGACCTGTCATGCAGCCATAGTTAGTCGTGAGCTTGGGGTACCCTGTGTAATTAGCACCGGCAATGGGACGGAAGTCTTGAAGGGGACAAAAGAGATCACGATAGATTGCTCAGGTGGCGAGGGCAGGATATACGAAGGGAAGCTGAAATATCGAATAGATGAGGTAGAAGTGACTAAGGTCCCCAGGCCCAAGACCAGAATAATGATGAACTTCGGCATTCCCGGCGGTGCGTTTATTCAAAGTCAGATTCCCAATGACGGTGTAGGTCTGGCTCGGGAGGAGTTCATCATTAACTCCTACATCGGCATACATCCCATGGCGCTGATAGAATATGATAAGTTGAAGAAGGCAGCGAGTGAAGACGAGAAATTAGCAAAGGTAATTAAAGAGATAGATGAGAAGAGCGCGGCATATGAGGATAAGAGAGAGTTTTTCATTGACACCTTAGCGATGGGGATAGCGAAAATAGCGGCGGGGTTTTATCCCAACGAGGTCATCGTTCGGTTTTCAGACTTTAGGACAAATGAGTATGCCAATTTAATTGGGGGGTATCGTTACGAGCCGAAAGAAAGAAATCCCATGATTGGCTGGAGGGGAGCATCTCGCTATTATGATGAAAGATTCAAGCCCGCCTTTGGTTTAGAATGCCAGGCGATAAAGGGAGTAAGGGACGAGATGGGGTTGACCAATGTCAAGGTGATGGTTCCTTTTTGCCGGACGCCGGAAGAAGGGAGGAAGGTGATAGAAGCCATGGGAGAGTTTGGCTTAAGGCGAGGAGAAAATGGGTTGGAAGTGTATGTGATGTGCGAGATACCATCAAATGTGATTTTGGCTGAGGAATTCGCCGATGTGTTCGATGGATTCAGCATAGGGTCGAACGATTTGACGCAACTAACTCTTGGTTTGGATAGAGATTCCGAACTTGTGGCACACATATTTGATGAGAGGAATGAAGCGGTGAAGAGACTGGTGAAGCAAGTCATAGATGCCGCGCACCGTCACAAACCGAGGAGAAAAGTAGGGATATGTGGTCAGGCGCCGAGTGATTTTCCTGAATTTGCCGACTATTTAGTTGAGTGCGGCATAGATTCGATGTCTTTGAACCCGGATGTGGTATTGGCAACGAGGTTAAAT
>JBGPRV010000220.1:0-2025 GCA_041489785.1 Dehalococcoidia bacterium
CTATCTGCATCCTGTGGCAAGATAGGGCCCCAGACTACTCTATGGTTTACTCCCTCAAAGTTCTCGTCCATATATCTCTCAGCGAGCTTCAATATCATGTCGTTTCGCTGGTGATACACATTCATCCTGATGGTGCGTTTCCTGACTACCTTCTGGATAAGGCTACCGAGCTCAATCCTCATAGCTGAGCCTGAGAGGTCTCTCTCAGCGCCTCCCCAGGCGGCTTTTGGAAGCTCGGAGATGTCGTGCAACGAGCGGTATAGCAACTCGATGTAATCGACATGAAGCCTGACTCCGCCGCCTTGCAGCAAGTCCAGAAGATATGCCTTAGCGTCCTCCGGTATCGTCCACAGGGCGCCGGGCTGGACCTTGATGTCCTCGGCTGAGGCGATGTTTTCGAGAACGGCGATGGGATTGCCAGAAAGCTCCAGGATGCGGGATAACTGGCTCAGGGCCCTATTAAGCTCCCGCTGAGGCTGCATAAGGATGGGGATATCCGACTCACCCCAGAACTTCTTGGGCTGCTTGATGTTGGGGAAGATAACAAAGGGGATGAAGCCGTAGGGGTTGGGCTTGGACTGTATAAGGTCGTTATCCAGGTAAAGCTCAAAGTCCTTAGCCGTCCAGAGCTCGGTTACCACGACTCTGTCCTTTCCTTGGGATTGCTTCGGCACCGGTGTGCCTCGCAATGACAGAGAGGTGTCATTGCGAGGAGCCCCGATGAATCGGGGCGACGTGGCAATCCCTTGAGATTGCTTCGCTGTGCTCGCAATGACATCACCGTAAAGCATCTGGATTTCGTCCTGGGTGAGGGTGTAGCGTGAAGCGACTCTCCACACTCGTGACGCATCGTCTCCGAGCCACCAGGCATAGATGCCTGAGACATCAGGGGCGGTGATACGGACTCGCTTCTCGTCAGTATCCCAGATGACCTTATAGCAACCGTCGCCCAGGATGGCGGTGTCAATCTCCGTCTCGTAATCAAGCTGCTGGAGGTTGTTTTGCTCATAGACCTGGCGAAGGAGCTGCTCGGCCTTTCTCACCCGGGCCTTGAGCTCGTCTGTTTCTTCGCCGGGGTAGCAGGCAAAGCCGAGTCCCGGCATAAGGAAGCTGGTGACCTTGTCAATGGAGATTTTAGCGTAATTAAAGACGAGCTGGCGGTGGCGTGACTGCGTGGGCCAGTGATTGCCCTGGTAAAAGTCCAGGTTAGCACGGTAATTAGCGAGGCGTTGGGTGTCCATGCGGGCTAGTTGGGACGGGGTAAAATCAGTCACCTCTCAACTCTAAATCCTAACCATAGGCGTTCAGTAGTCAGTAGTGAGAAGATTCCCCTACTGGCTACTGGATTCTGTATTCCTATTACTACCGCTATTTTTGCATTTTGATTTGTCATTTTGACTTTTGATTTTTGGATTTCGGTATTGTTTGGGGTTTGGTCCTTGAAATTTGGGATTTCGGCGAGGGGATGACAACTGCCGCGGTGGGGTCACGATACCTCGCTATATCAGGTATATTGACAAAATAGATATAGAGGTTTAAAGTAGTAAACAAGGGTAGGCCTGAGCCTATTATTATGGCTTTTGGCGAGAAATTTGATTTTGTTGGAACTTTAATAATTGAATATTGTTAGATGACATTTGCCTGTCATTCTGCGCCAGGCCTGATAAATCAGGCGACTATGGATGCAGAATGACATTACTTAATAAAATGGAAAGGAGGTGACACCTATGGCAAAGTCCCAAAGCAAATCGCTATTGCGAGGAGCCGAGGGGAAGAGGAACAGCCTGGCCCGGGTAAGATGCCTTACCGTATTTCCTCGCCCTTGAAGGGAGAGGACTAAGGTGAGAGTGAAATGGGCAGCCTGAAATGAGGCAGGCTTAAAACCAGGTTTACTGAAAAAACGTTTCCAATGACTCGAGCCTCGAGGGATCGACCTCGGGCGAGAGTGAAGATAAGTTGGATACCTATAGAGTAGGAAAAATAATGATTAAAGCAAGAGAGTGGCCAGTGAGGGCGATGTATATA
>JBGPRV010000221.1:0-2015 GCA_041489785.1 Dehalococcoidia bacterium
AGACCACCGATAGAATTATCTAAGGAAGAGCTCAAAAATTTCATCGGCGCCCCGAAATACAAGGCTTATCTAAATTATCTTTATGGCATTCTTGTGGAAAAGTTTCTCCTTTTGTCTGTAACTGAAGAGATACGAAAGAAAAAGAGAGTTTTAGGTTTGAACAACGATAACGGAGTCATTGACGAGGCCTACCAGCGCATTTATGGTGCTCCTCAATCTGCCCTTTTAAAGCAGTTCAGAAAAGAGAGACATTATCCTCAGCTCAGGTCTATAAACCTGAGCGAGCTTAATGAATTTACCTATTGGCTATTTAAATATCGGATAAAGACTCTCGATAAATCCCGCGTGGCTAGCGATACCAAAAAAGCCCTGACCAAGTTGCATGAGATACTAGACCTCAAAGCCAGGCCAGTTTACCCTTCCGCCCTTGAAGGCTGAGAGCTGTCAGCTATCAGCCGATGATGAGTTCAGTTGAGATAATTCCTGGTGTAACCTCTTTAATTTATCTTCGAGCATAGCAAGCTTTTGTTTCTCTTTTTCAACAACCTGAGCCGGCGCTTTGCTTAAAAAGGCATTATCTCTTAGTCTGGAATCAATTTGAGCGATTCTTCCTTTGATTTCCTCGCTTTCCTTTACCAGCCGTTGTTCTTCGGCAAGTCGGTCCACCATGCCCGCCAAAGGCACAACTACCTCAGCTTCCTTCAACACCAAAACCATATCTTTATCTTTAGTGGATTCCCTTTTCTGGCGACCGAGTATTGTTAAGGGCCGGACTTTAGCCAGTGTTTCTATCATACTTGCTTCAGCGCTAAGACTCGAAAGGAGATCACCAGTATAAACTCGGGCTTCAATCCATTTGCTTGGCTTCACCTTATATTGAGCCCGAACGTTACGGATAGAGCGGACAATCTCTATTACGGAATCCATCACCCGCTCCGCTTCCGGAGCAAAAGCCTTATCATCAGCGATAGGATAAAGAGCTATCATTATGGAAGCCGGCATTTGGCCTTTGTCAGGTAGACGTTGTTTTAAACTTTGCCAGAGCTCCTCGGTAACGAAAGGCATGAAAGGATGCAAAAGGCGCAGTGATTTCTCCAATGTATTGGCCAGGAAGGGTAAAGGTGAAACATCACCAAAACCCTCTCCAACCGTGGAGAGGGCAGGGTGAGGACGAAGTCGTATTTTAGCAATTTCAATATACCAATCACAGAACTTCGACCAGACAAAATCGTAAATCTGCTGCTCGGCTTCACCAAATTGGAACTCTTCCAGCAGTCTGGTAACATTTTTGATAAGGCGGTTTAACTGGCTATCGATCCATTGGTCTTCTATTATGTGCGGTTGGAGTTCTATTGCCTGAGCTTCTAGCCCTTCAGCGTCCAGACTCTGAAGGATAAATCTGGTGGCATTCCACAATTTATTAACAAAGTTGCGGCTGGATTCCAATCTGCCCTTGCCCAGATTTATATCATTCCCCGGTGAACTCCCGGTAGTTAGAGCAAAACGGAGAGCGTCAACACCATACTTGCTTATTGCTTCAGAGGGGTTTATGACATTCCCTCGCAATTTGCTCATCTTCTCTCCGCTCTCATCCCGAATCAGGCCATGGAGGTAAACGGTGTGGAAAGGTATTTCGCCGGTATCCTCTAGCCCCATCATAATCATCCTGGCAACCCAGAAGAAAAGGATGTCATAGCCTGTTTCCATTACCGAGCCGGGATAGAAATAGCGGAGGTCATCAGTGTCCTCTGGCCAGCCCAGCGTAGAATGTGGCCATAGCGCCGAGCTAAACCAGGTGTCAAGAACATCAGAGTCCTGGATGATTTGTTTTGAACTACAATGAATACATGCTGTCGGTTCATCCACCGCGGCAATTACCTTAGCACAGTCCTGACAATACCATACCGGGATGCGGTGCCCCCACCACAATTGTCGGCTGATGCACCAATCTTTGATATTTTCCATCCAGTCAAAATATATCTTGGTGAAGTGTTCCGGAATTATTGTGACCCGGC